>CACZPY010000231.1 GCA_902783135.1 uncultured bacterium | reverse complement strand
TAGGTGAAAAGCTGCAGCTTGCCGTAAGCGTTGCCGCCTTGATTGGGCTGCTGCCACTTGACGGGAACGGCGCGAAGACCGATGTCGGCCTTCTGGATCGCCCAGCCCAGACAGACGCGGCGGATGATGACTCCGAAGCGGTTCCGCTGGATCACCCAGTCGTTGCTGTTGATGAGGACATCCACGATGTTCATGTGCGGATAGCCGGCTTGGGCGCAGGCGAGCGCCTCCTTGGCGAGCGCATCGTGCAGCGAGCCCTTGGCGGGCATCGGGTGGAAGATCACCACGTCGATCGAGTTGTTCTTGAGCGCCTCCCTGCCGTAGATGCAGCAGACGGCCGCCTTGCTGGAGTCCTGCATGTACGCCTGACGGGGATCCGGATCCTGCTTGCCGCAGAAGTGGCTGATGTAACCCATACGCTGGATATCTTCCTTCGCCACTTCGAGGTCCTTGCCGCGGAGGAACTCCGGCTCGCCGTTGCTGCCGAAGAAATAATATTTCTTGTCCTTGGGATTGCGCCTGACATGCGTGGTCCGGCGGTAGGCATCGACCTGATAGGACTCGAACGTCATGGACTTTTTGGCGAGGTCGATCTTGCCGTTGAATCTAAAGCGGATCGGGTCGCTCACCGCGGAGAGGAATTTTTCATAGCGTTCGATCTCCTTTTCCGCCTCGGCCTTGCCGGCGCCGCCTTGTGCGACGATCTTGCGGTCTTCCGCGATCCGCGCGCGGAGTTGTTTGTCCAGTTCGATGACGGCATTCCGGTCTTCCTTGCCGAGGTTTTTGACATATTGGGCGAGAGGTCCGTCATCTCTGCCTTCATCGTCCTTTTCCAACACCCACGGACGCGGCGCCGTCGGTTCGGCGGAAAGTTCGTACGTCAGGCAAAAGATCGCCGACGCTGCGAGAAACAGTCTGATCCCCTTCATAAATCATCTCTCCTGTCGCCGATTTGAGTGCATTCCGCCCGGCGACATTGGCGAAAGCACTTTTTTATTCATCACTGCGATGAAATATCCCCAAAAAGAGCGGTTGAAATCCGACCGCAAACCCCATATCCGCCGCGATGAACCGATTGGCAAATCACGACGTTTCTATGAATTTAGCGCCGGAATACCGTAAAGTCAAGCCTTTTCACCGAAATAAGAATAAAACCATCTCGACGGGCTCTACGCCGCCGTTGCCCGGACTTTTCTATATCAGGGTGTCGCCGGCGTCGTCGTCGGCTTCGACCGCCTCCGTCGGAGTCGCATTCAGGCGGCTCTCCTCTTCGGTCGGCTCGTACTTGCCGGGCAGTTTGCCGAAGCGGATCAGGATCGCGGAAAGGTTGTCGATGCCCTCCGCGTCGTTCGCCTCGTCCACCCACTCCTGCAGCACTTCCTTGAGTTCGCCGTCGCCGCGCAGCGCTTCGACGATGCGCTCCGGCGCGATCTGCCGGTACAGCCCGTCCGAACAGATGAGCAGCGTATCCCCCGCTTTGACGTCGATCGCGGCGTTGGTGATGAAAAATCCCTTCGAGATGCCCACCACGTTGGAAAGCAAGCCGGACATGCCGTTCGGCATCTGATCCTCGGAAAGCCCGGAGGCGTTGCCCACCGTGTGATCGGTCGTCAGACACTCCAGGCGCCTACCCCGCAGCCGGTAGATCCGGCTGTCGCCCGCGTGGTAGATGTCGGCGACGGCGGGATCCCACGGGTTCAGCAGAACTGCGGCGAGCGTCGCCCCCATGCTGGAGTACTCCCGTTTTTCCGCGTAGGCGATGATGGCGCTGTGGGCGGCGTAGACGGCTTCGCTGAAGCGCTCCCGGCGCGCCTCCGGCAGCGGCGGCGACGCCTTGATGGCGTTGCGGATGTAGGTCACGATCGTGGAACTGGCGATCTCGCCCGCCGCGCCGCCGCCCATGCCGTCGGATACGACGTAACAGCCGAGGTCGTCGAGCAGCAGCACCGCGTCCTCGTTGTTTTCACGCTGTCTGCCGACGTCGGTGATCGATGCGGCAGTTTTGTATTTGGAAGCAAGAATTTCCGCAGGCATTGGCACTTCCCCGTCAGCGTTTGGACCACATCTTCCGGACGATCGGATCGCCGGGCAATCCCTTCTTCAGTATCTCGTCGCGGATCTGAAGCGCCCGTTCCGGCCGGGCGGTGGAAAACTCGTTGTTGAGGATCATCAGCGGCTTGCGGTACGCCTTAAGCGCCTTCATGTAGTTCTCCGCCGCCTCCGCCGGGACGTCGCCATCGCCGGCGAGGAACAGCGCGATGCCGTTGGCGATCAGACCTTCGCGGGTATCCAGCGGAGCCGCGCTCAACTTTTTGACCAGCTGCGAACGGCGCTGCAGCAGCGAATCGGTGAAGCCCTTGAACCCGGCGAGTTTTCCGCGGCAGAACAGCATGTGCTGCTCCATGGCGAGGAAGCGGTTCAGTTCCTCCATCTTGCGGAAGGCTTCCCGGGCGAGGATGATCTGCGGCTTGAAACCGAGCTCCTCGTATGCCGCGGGATCGAACTCCGCGGGGAGCGAGTAGACGTAGTTGTAGAACGCCTCCATCCCGAGCAGGCGGTCGTACTGCCCGATGGGAGCAGTACGCATCCGCGACGGCATCGGTCTATCCAGAACGTCGCACCGGTAGACCTCCGCCATGACCTTGTCGTCGAAGAAGCTTTCGATGTGCTCCGGCGTCTTCCTGGAGTTGTTCACCCCGTACTGGTCGAGCATCTTGCAGAGGAGATTGAGCCGGGTGGCGGCATCGCGGAGCGACAGGAATATTTCGCTCTGCCAACGGCGGAGTTTGGCGATGTTCGGATTGACCTGACACTGTTCCAGCGGCGGCAGCGTCAGCTCTTTCGAGATGTTCTCGCCGAAACGCATGTCGGTGATGTTCTTGACCGCGACCAGAAGTTCGCCGTAGGACTTTCTGAGGGTGCGGATCGGCAGCAGCAGTTTTTCTATCTTGAGCCGCAAAGCGCCGCGGCTCTTCTTCTGCATATCCTCCAGATCGGCGATGATGGAATCGTAGGGCACGTTCTTTTCCGCGAGGCGCGCGACGATCCGGTCGACCCGGTCGTTGTCGGAGATCTCCGAATTGAGTTCGCCGACCAGCTCTCCCGCCTGAACGTTGAGCTTGCTCAGGAATTTCAGCTGCCGCCGCTGCGACACTTCCAGCGCCTTGCCGAGCACCGCCGCCCGTTCGCGCAGCACCTCCAGCGGGGTGTCGTCGTTCTGGGCGGAGTTGCGGGCGGTGAGGAAAGAATCCAACAGCCCCTTGGCGACCACCGCCTGCATCCTGGATTCCGCCGCGTCGGTGTTGTTCCAGCTCCAGAGGTTCAGCTGCGCGGGATCGACGATACCCAGCCCGTAGGCGGCGTCGGTCCACCTGCCGGCGTCGAGGTTGGCACATATCTGCGACCACTGCTTGGAGGTGGAGCGCCAGTTTTCGATATCGCGCTTCAATTCGTCGCCGCGCAGACGGCAGGCGTCCGCGCCCCGGCAGTTGCGCGACTCGGCGAGCAGCGCTTCCGCCCGGTCGAAATCGCCCGAGGAGGCGGCGTTGCGCGCATCCTTGAGCTTGTCGAAGGCGGAGGGATTGGCGCTGATGTAGATGTAGTACCCCGCGAAGACGACGATCGCGGTCACCACCATGACGAGCAGCGAATGCCACAACCGCGACTGCGTATGCGCCACCGTGCCGTCCAGATACTTCAGATCGAACTGCGCGATGGAGATGATGTCGGAATCCTTGAGCAGACGCTCGGTGCCCGCCTTGAGCTTCGAGCCGTTGACGAGCGTGCCGTTCTTGCCGCCGGCGTCGGTGAGCCAGCAGCCGTCCGGACGGACCGATATTTCCGCGTGTTTGCGCGACACCAGCTGGTTCATCAGCAGGATGTCGCAGCCGGGAGCGGAACCGATGACATAGTGCGGTTCACGCAGTTCCACGACCTTGCCGGAGTCCGGTCCGCTGAGGAGCTGGATGCGGTTGACGCCGCCCGTCTTCTTGATCACCGCCTTCTCCACGATGATCAGGCAGTCGCCGATGGCGATGGAATCGCCCGGCTGCAGCGCCTTTTCCGTGATCCGCTGCCCCTTGATGAAGATCCCGTTGCGGCTGCCGGTGTCGCAGATGAAGAGACGGTTCTTCTTAAGCGTTATCACCGCGTGATGACCGGAGGCGAGAGAATCCTCGATGGGGATCTGCCAGGTGCAGTCCTTGGCGCGTCCGATGGTGATGTTCTCCGCG
>CACZPY010000230.1 GCA_902783135.1 uncultured bacterium | reverse complement strand
GGATCGACCTGGCGGGAAGTCAGCGTCGTCGTGCCGCCGGGGGCGGAGCGGGTCTTCGACCCCGTGCTGTGGCGAAGCCCCGACAACGTTCTGCATCTCTTCTACGCGCAGGGGGCGAGCGACGGTCTGCACAAGCCCTTCGACGGCCGCGCGGGAGTGTGGACGGCGGAGCTTCTCGAATACGACTCCGAAAAGACCGTGTGGTCGGCGCCGCGGCGGATCGCGGACGGAGTGATGATGAACAAGCCCGAGGTCCTCGCCGACGGCGCGTGGGTCCTGCCGGTGGCGCTGTGGTCGATCTACCCCGAAAAGGAGTTCGACGACCTCAAGGGCAAATACCGCCCGAATCTGCTCGTGACGCGCGACGGCGGGAAGACCTTCGAGTTCATTCTCGGTCCGGACGTGCCGGAACGCACCTATGACGAGCACGTCGTCGTCGAAAAGCGCGACGGAAGCTGGCTCGTCGTCGTGCGCACCCGGCGCGGCGCGCGGGCGGTGGTGACGTGCGACCGGGGCAGAAGTTATTCAAGTGTATTCACGCCGTTTGCGGGCGGGGCGGATTCGCGCTTCGCGCTGCGGCGGCTCAAGTCGGGCAAGTGGTGCCTCGTGACTCACGCGGTGCCGGAAGCGTGTCCGGGCGAAAACTGGAAGCCGCCGCGGGCGAGTCTGGCGGTGTGGCTCTCGGATGACGAGGGAAAGACGTGGTACGGGCGGCTGATGCTGGAAGAGCGTCCCGGCGTGTCGTACCCCGACTTCACCGAAGACGCGGCGGGGCACATCTGCGCCGTCTACGACCGCAACCGCGTCAAGGGTCACGGTCAGGTGTGGTTCGCGAAATTCACCGAAGCGGACATCGCGGCGGGGGCGTTCGTGACTCCGGGCTCGACCCCCGGCATCCTCGTATCGGCGTTTCCGTTCAAGCCGTGAGGACGTTGGGCTGATAAACGATTTGTTTTTTGTTTCATTTCGGCTGATCGAAAATCGAAAGGAAAAGTCATGGGAAAGGCGTTTTGGATCGAGGTCGGGGCCGCCGTCATGCTGGTGGTGGCGATGGGGATCGGATTTTTCTTCGACCCGCTGATCGCGGCGGGGCTGGTCTTGCTCGGCGGCATCGTCGCGGGATGGCTCGCGGGACGCAGCGGCAGCGGACGCGGTTTGGGCGGCGGATTGCTCGCGCTGCTCGCGTTGGTACTGATCTTCTCCGTCTGCGTGTTCGGCGATGCGCGCGCGCTGTCGGGCGCGATGAAGTGCGACGGAAACGGCATGGCATTATTGGGAACGATCCCGGTGTCGTTCACCGCGCTGGCGATCGGCGCCGTCGCGGTCTGCTCGCTGCTGGCGTTCTTCTGCTTCTTCAACCCCGCGATCCTCTTCAAGCGGTGGTACGTCGTACTCGGCGCCGCGCTGCTGCTGTCGGTTGAACTCTCGTATCTGGGCACGTGGCTCTACGCCGCGCTCGGCGCGATCCCCGCCGCCGTCATGGAGCCTTTCTATCTTACCGCGTTACTGATCCTCGCCGTGCTGCTGTTGGTGCTGCTGGCGGCGTGGGCGGTGTGCAACACCCGTGGCGCGAAGCGCCGCAACTGGCGCAACTTCGCGTGGTGCGCTGGCGGCTTCGCCGTCGGAGCGTTCCTCGTGTGGGGCATTTCCGCATTGTCGCTTTATATCTGTACGGGAGCATTGGTCGACCGCACGGCGAATACCGTCGATCCGCGCCGCCCTGTCTCGCCGGAACTTTTGAAGCGCGAGCAGGGACTGCGTTCCGCCGCCGATACCGCCGCTTTGCGTAAACGCGGCATCGAACTTCCGTTCGCCGGTCGCGGCGGATGGATCGGCGCCAAGGGCAAGACGGTTTCCGCGGAGAAGAAGCGGCGGACGCAGGAGTTCGCAGCCTCGGATGAAGGCAAGACCTTTTTCGCTCGCAACCACGAATTGATCGATCTGTACTGCCGGATCGCCGCCGAGGGCGAGTTCGTGCCGGGAAGTTCGCCGTATCTCAGGGGATACCGGGACGCCGTCAACCGCTGCGCCGCCCAAGCCGCTCTCGCGCACAACCGCAAGGATATGGCGGCGATACTGCCCGCGCTCGAACCGGCGGAAAAACTGGAGCAGGCGCTCTACGACCACGAAGCGACGATGATCGAGGGGTTGGTCCGCATCGCTTTGACTTCGACACGGATGAATATGATCATCGGGTGCGGTCCGACGGCTCCGGAGTACGCCGCGCAGTACCGCGAAATACTGAAGCGCTTCCTCGCCCGCGAAGCCAAAGTTTCCTTCGACGCGGGATGGATCCGCGGCAGAATGCAGCGCGCCCGCCGTTTCGAAAGGTTGTCTTATCCCGAAGATAGTGGCGTCTACGACCGGATAGTGTACTATCCACTGACCTGCGCTTCACTCGTGTATGAACTGAGGCAGGCGGAAACGGAGGCGAAACTCGCTTCCGAGTGGCGCAAGAGCGGCAGGGTAAAA
This sequence comes from uncultured bacterium, assembly GCA_902783135.1. Lineage (GTDB taxonomy): Bacteria > Verrucomicrobiota > Lentisphaeria > Victivallales > Victivallaceae > UBA1784. Next base: position 1,078 of record CACZPY010000230.1, on the reverse strand, counting down.
CTCGTCAGGGGCAACGGGGCGCGCAACGCCATGCGGCGCGCGCTGGAGTGCCGCGCGCTGTATGCGACCGCGCTGGCGCTCAAGATCTACCGCTGTGAAAAGGGCGAATATCCGCAGGATCTCGCTGCACTGGTCCCCGGGTACTTGGATAAACTCCCCTGCGACCCCGTGACGGGCAATGCGCTTCGTTACAAGAAGTTCCCGAAGGGCGGCTTCATGCTCTCCGCGCCGTCGGGCCGCTTCGTCCGCACCGGTTCCGCCCCACGCTATTGAACGGGAGCGCGGAGTTTCCGGCGGTGAAGAAACTCGAATACATCGGTATGCTGTTGCTGTTCATGGCGGGGTGCGCGACGCCGGCGCCGTCGCCGGTCGGCAAATGGGCGTTGTTCGCGTACGAACGGATGAGCAAATCCCGGATGCCGACGTCGCTGACCGTGTTTGCGGACGGACGATACGAAAGCCGCACTCCCAAGGGGACGACGGTCGAGATCGTGCGGGGAATATGGCGGCAAGATGGCGCCGACGTTTATTTCACCGACTCCGGCAAGGAGTTCCGCAATCGCTTCGACAATGCGGGACGGTTGGTTCCCGACGGGCAGGACGAGTTGCATAAACACGGATGCAAACTATTCTTCGAAAGGGAGACCGAAAAATAGCCCATGAAGAAACTCGAATACATCGTCGTGCAACTGCTGGTGCTGGCGGGGCTGGAGTTCGGGCTGTGTTGCGCCCTCTCCTGGTACTGGTCATGCTTCGAGTGGTCGCCGTTCGGATACGAAACGTGCGGTTTGGAGGTGGTGGTCTTTCCGTTTTTCGTCTGGCCGTCGCTCCTGTTCGCCTTGCTGCTGAAACTCGGGCTGCTGCCGCGCTGGAAGTACCCGCATAGCGTATGGTATCTGCCGCTCGCGCTCTGCGGGATCGCGGCGTTGCCGTTTTTCAAGTCATTGTGGATGGGGATATTCTGCATCGCGCTGATGATTTTTCTGCCGTTCCTCGAGCTGTACGGCATGTTGCGCGCCGGGTGCCGCCGGAAAAACCCCGAACCAGGGGGCATGAAATGACGAATTTTTCCGCGGTC
>CACZPY010000229.1 GCA_902783135.1 uncultured bacterium | reverse complement strand
TCCAGCCGCCGCGAGCGCAAGCCCAACATCAACGTCTCACCGAAGCGTACCGTGCTGCAGAACCTCGGCATATCCGCCAACGAACTCTACCAGTACATGTTGGGTTCGCTCGACGGCATCGAGGTCGGCGACTACCGTCAGGGCGCGCGCACCTTCGACATCCGGGTCAAGAACCGCAAGGAGTACGGCGAGACCCAGTTGATCCAGAACGCTCCAGCCGTCAAAGACGGCAATCCGCTCAGCGCCGAGGTGCTCGCCCGGATCAGCGAGGATACCCGCCCAGTCGTCATCAACCGCTACGACAAGGTGCGCACCATGTGGCTCTTCGCCAACACCGCGCCGGGACAGGCGCTCGGCGACGTTTCGGCGGCGATCGGCAAGCTGGCGCGGGAGGCGCTGCCGCCCGGATACGGCGTCAAGATGAGCGGCAGCGTGGAGTACATGAACGACACCGCGCGGGAATTCGTGTCGGTGATGATCCTCGCGGCGATACTGACCTATCTGTTGATCGCGGCGATCATGGAGTCGTGGTCCAAGCCCTTCCTGATCATGGTGACGGTGCCGCTGGGGTTCCTCGGCATGTACGTGACCCTCGCCGTGGCGGGGCTGCCGATGTCGATGATGGGGCTCCTGGGCGGCGTGATGATGATCGGCATCGTCGTCAACAACGCCATTTTGATCATGGACGAATGTTCGAAACTGATCCATTCCGGGATGACCACCCATCTCGCGATGACCCGCGCCACCCAGAGCAAGTTCCGCCCGATCGTGATGACCAGCATCGCCTCGGTGGCGGGCATGCTGCCGATGGCGTTCGGCACCGGGCTCGGTTCGGAGCTGCGCGCGAGCTGCGGTCTCGGCGTCGTCGGCGGACTCGTCGCCGCCTCGCTGCTGACCTTGTACCTGATCCCCGCGCTGTACTTCGCCTTCGTCCGGGACACCGCCAAACCGAAGCGGGACCGCGGGCGCTGGTTCTTCAAAAAGGGCTGACCTCCGGGCGACTTTTTCCGCCCGCCCCACTTGGCCATCGCCACAATCAAAAAGTATAAAACAAAGTCATAAAATGCATTGACTTTCATCGAAAATCGTGCCATAATATAATATGTTGTTATATTTTTTCGCATCGCCCGGCGCGGCGGAAACGATAAAAGATTTTTTTGTTGAACGACATTCGAATAAGTACAAACAAAGCGAAAGGGAAACGAAATGGCGTACACCAATCCTGACGGAACCTCGACCTACAACCAGACGACCAACATCACCAATTCGCGGATCGTCATCGGCCCCGACACCACGAGCGACACCTACGCGCAGACGGTGAACCTATTGAAAGATAAGACCATCTCCGGCGCGTACGTCCGGTCGGGCGGCTACGCCAACAGCGGCAACTGGACCAACATCACGGTCGAAAGCGGCGGTTCGTTCCGGATGGCGGGCGGCGTCGTCACCAGCATAACGGCCGCCTCCGGCGCGTACCTCGACAACATGGGCGGCGGCGCGCTCGCGATCGGCGGCAAGCTCAACATCGCGAGCGGAGCGATCTTCAACTACAACGGCACCCTCTACGACGTCTACACCGACGCCGAGGGCTGGACGCACAACTGGGTGGTGCGCGGCGCGGTGCACATCCGCAACGGCGTCAAGTTCAAGGATCCGGGGCTGTCGAGCTTCCTCTACGTTTCGACGGGCGCATCCATGTGGGGCGGCGACGGCACCACCGGCGGTCTGCCGATCATTCTCGCGAGCGGCTATGCGGGCGAGTTCAAGGCGCACAAGATGGAGATCAATTACACCGGCGCCATCCTCGGCGGCTCGACGACCACGGTCTCGAGCAGCATCTACGTCGTCAACGGCGGGTATATCGGCACCGGCACGGCGCCCGTCGCCACCTTCTCCGTCAAGAACGGCGTCGTGAGCGACCTGACTCTCCTGGGAGGCTACACCACCAAGATGGTCGACCTCACGCTTGCGGACGGGCTCAAGGCGGAGTCTCCGGTGATCAGCTCGGGCGGTTCGCTGATCCTCAAGCGCGGCGGCACGGCGACCGGCGTGGTCTGGACCCCCGTCGAGGGCAAGGTCTACATCTACGACGGCGCGACCGTCACCTTCGCGAGCGACTATTCGGGGGTCTACTACGGCTCCGCCAACGAGCTCACTTCGCAGGCGGCGTCGATGACCAACCTCTCGCTCGACGCCGGCACCAAGGTCGCCTACGTGATGAACGGCGGCAAGGTCACCGACACCACCGTCAACAACGGTTATCTCTTCATGTGGGGCGGCGAGGCCTCCGGCATCGTGGTCTCCGGCACCACCAATCTCTCGTCGTTCGTCGTGCGCGGCGGTCACGTCTCCGGGCTGACGGTGTCGGCTCTCTCCACCACCAACTTCGAGCGGCTGGTCGCCATCGCTTCGAGCGGTGCGCTGATCGAAGACGCCACGATCCAGTACGGCCGACTCGGGATGTCGCAGGGGGCGACGGTCTCCAACGCGACGGTCACGGGCGGCGCGCTCGACATCTACGACCCGGCGGAGGAGTGGCACTACGACCGCGCCGCCATGCTGGTCAAGGACGCCACGGTCACGGCGGGGCGCATCTTCTTCCGCGGCAGCAACGCCTCGGGCGCGAACATCGTGATCGACAACACCACCGACACTCAGGCGAACCACATCCAGAACGGCGCGTACGTTTCCGGCCTCACCATCCGCAACGGCAAGATGGTCGAGCATTACAACGGCTCGCTCGTCGACGGCGATCTGGCCCCGCTCGTCGAGGACGTCAAGGTCTCGGGCGGCAACTTCAGCGTCGGCTGGGGCACGGCGAAGAACATTTGGGTCTCGGGCGGCAACATGGTGCTGTTCGGCGTCGCCGGCCACGGCACCGTGGTCGAAAACCTCGCGATCTCGGGCGGCAAGGTGACGGCGCTTTCCAACGGTGTGCTGGTCTCGAACGCGACGCTCACGGGGAGCAAGGTCGCCAACACCGTGGTCAGCTGGGGTTCGATGGATATGTATGCGGCGGGCTCCGGCCGCGACATCGTGGTCTCGGGCGGTCAGCTGACGGTTTCGGGCGGCGCGACGATCGACAATCTGACGGTCACGGCGAGCGGCGGCTGGGTCACCAACAGCACCACTTTCCTCGGCGGTCAGGCCCACATCAGCAGCGCGCGGGTCAACAACCTCGTCGTCTCGGGCGCCAAGGTCGCCAATCAGGCCGCCGTACTTTATACCGGGGCGGTGGTTTCGGGCGGTTTGATCTACGGCATCAACAAGAGCAACACCGTCTACATGAACGGCAACGCCTCGTGGAACGTCGTCACCGTGAGTCAGGGCAACATCTACCTGAACGGCGGCGGCAGCGTGACCAATCTGACGCAGAAGGGCGGTCAGGTGATCGCCCGCGGCAACAACACTTTCATCTCCGGCGCGAACGTGACGGGAACTGGCGAGACCTACGCGCAGAACGGCGGCAAGCTCTACGACATCACGGTCAGTGACGGCGGCTATCTCGAGATTCGCTATCAGAACGAGGGTTCGTCGGGGCACTTCGCCGAAAACGTGACCATCGGCAAGGACGGCAAAGCCAACGTCATGCGCTACGGCATCATCCGCGACGTCACGGTCCAAAGCGGCGGGTCGCTGCGCGTCGGCAACAACGGGGCCACCTGGGCCAACCGCGGCTACGTTTCCGGCGCTTCGATCGAGGAGGGCGGTACGCTGATCATGAGCTCCGGCGCGTGGGTCTCCGGCACCGTCGCTCAGAAGGGCGCGAGGCTCTCTTTCTACACCCTCGACTATACTGGAGCCG
>CACZPY010000228.1 GCA_902783135.1 uncultured bacterium | reverse complement strand
TCACCGAGCGCGGCATCGGCAACGGCGTGTCGCTGATCATCACCATCAACATCGTCTCGCGGCTGCCGCAGGCGGTGTTCGAACTGGTGGATATGGCGATCAAGGGCACGACCCCGGGAGGCACGACCTTCCGTCCGGTGCACCTGCTGCTTCTGCTGCTGGTATTCTGCATCGTCACCGCCGCGACGATCATGTTGTCGCAGGGCTACCGCCGGGTGCCGATCCAGATGGTGCGCAAGACCGTCGGCAAGCAGATGATGGGCGGCTCGACCTACATGCCGCTCAAGGTCAATTTTGCGAACGTGATGCCGATCATCTTCGCCGGCGCGATCCTGATGATCCCGGAATATCTGTTCATGGCGCTCGCCAACCGTCCCGGTTCCAGCAGCATCTGGCGGACGCTGACCTATGCGTTCCGTCAGGACGGCGCCGGATACATCATCGCTTACGGATTGCTGATCCTCGTCTTCAGCTTCTTCTGGGTGGCCAACCAGTTCAACCCGCTGCAGATCGCCGACAACCTCAAGAAAGAGGGCGCCTACATCCCCGGAATCAGTCCGGGTCAGCCCACCGCGGACTTTCTGGATTCGGCGATGACCCGGGTCACCGCGGGCGGCGCGGTGTTTCTGCTGGTGCTGGCACTGTTCCCGATGTTTCTCTACAACAGTTTCCGTATTCCCTTCATGGTCGCGCAGTTCTTCGGCGGCACCAGTTTGCTGATCATGGTCGGCGTGGTGTTGGAAACGATGAGTCAGTTGGAATCGCACCTGACGATGCGTCACTACGAGGGATTTTTGAAAAGCGGCAGACTGCGCAGCCGTTCCGGGAATTAGTTCCGGCGTTTTGCGGCCGTCCGCCGGAACGGTGGAACACCAATGAGTACCGTAGTCGCAATCGACGGACCGGCGGGAGCCGGGAAAAGTACCGTTGCCAAAAAACTGGCCGCGCGCCTGAACCTTGCCTACATCAACACCGGCAGTCTTTACCGGGCGCTGGCATTATCCGCCGTGCAGAGCGGACTCGACCTCCAAAAACCGCTGCCGCAGGATTTTCTTGCCCGGCAGAAATTGGAGTATAGGGGCGAGACATTGTTTTTGAACGGTCGCGATCCCGGCAGCGCGCTGCGCTCCGCGGAATGCGCCGCCAACGCGAGTCTGATCTCCAAACAGCCGGCGGTGCGCGAATTTCTGCTGCCGGTGCAGCGCGACGCCGCCCGGACCCAGTGGATCGTCATGGAAGGACGCGACATCGGCACCGTGATCTTTCCCGACGCTCAAGTGAAATTCTTCGTCACGGCGTCGCTCGAAGAACGGGCGAGACGCCGTTTGGCGCAGCAGGGAGAAGTCGCCGCCGGAGCCGATCTCGAATCGGTGATCGCCGACATCCGCCGCCGCGACGAACAAGACTCCAAACGGGATACCGCACCGCTGCGTCCCGCCGACGACGCGGTGATGGTCGACACCACCGGATTGACGATCGAACAGGTCGTGGAACTGCTGATCGATCGCTGTCACCGATCCGGAGTTCCCGGCGGGGATGCTCCGAAAACCAACGGGGAGCGTTGAACATCATGTTTTACGATTGCGATTACCGGGTCTGTTACGGCGACACCGATCAGATGGGCGTCGTCTACTACGCCAATTATTTCGTCTTCTTCGAGCGGGGGCGCACCGAAATGCTGCGTCAGGTCGGATTCCCCTATTCCCGGTTGGAGGAAATTGGGGTATTTCTGCCCGTTATCGAGGCCAAGTGCCGCTATTTTGCACCCGCGCGCTATGACGATCTGCTGACCTTGCGTTCGACGGTGCTGGAACTGGATCGGGTACGCCTCCGCATCGGAACGCTGGTGCTCCGGGAGGGGAAGACCCTGGTCAGCGGCGAAGTCACGCTGGCGAGCGTCAACGCCGAGCGCCGCCCGGTGCGGGTCGCCAAGGAGTTGGAAGAAGCATGCCGTCATTACATGCTCGCACCCGGCGAGGAGTGGAAATGAACGGAGATTTTTTGCCCGCGGCGGAACTGTATCCGCTTAAGTTCACCCCCGTCTACCAGCGGCGGATCTGGGGCGGAGAGCAGATACGCGACATTTTGAGGCGCGATCTGCCGGAGGACGGCGGCGACCCGATCGGGGAGTCGTGGGAAATATCCGACCGCAAAGACGTGAACAGCGTCGTCGCCGAAGGACCGCTCGCGGGGCGCACCCTCGGAGAACTGGTTTCGCACTACCGGGAGACCCTGTTGGGACGCCGTTGCCGAAATTTTTCGCGCTTTCCGCTGCTGGTCAAGTTGATCGACGCCGGCGAGCGCCTCAGTTTGCAGGTGCATCCGGATGCCGCGGCCAGCGCCAGGATCGGCAACGGAGCGGAACCGAAGACCGAGATGTGGTACATCATCTCCGCCCGCCGGGGCGCCAAGATCTTCGCCGGGCTGAATCAGCGCGCCACGCGGATAAAACTCTCGGAGCTGTTGCAAAAGGCGGATGCTCCGGTGCTGGAGGCACAACTGCAGATCTACGATTCCCTGCCGCGCGACGCCTACTACATCCCGGCGGGGACGGTCCATGCGATCGGCGCGGGAAACCTGCTGTTGGAGATCCAGCAGAACAGCGACACCACCTACCGTCTCAGCGACTGGGGTCGGCTCGGCAGCGACGGCAAGCCGCGTCAACTGCATATCGCTCAGGGGACGAGCGCCATCGACTTCACCAACCGGGTCTCGCCCCGCATCGCCGGAGCGGTGAACAAGATGCGGCACAACCGCAAATTCGAAGTCATCACCGTATGTCCGTATTTCCAGGTCTCCGACCTGCGTCTGACCTCGACGTGGAGCGATTGCACGCTCAGTGACGCAAGTTTCCACATATTGAGCGCGATCGACGCCCCGGTGCGGATCGCCGGCAAAAACAGCGGAAACGCGGAGTTGGAAGCCGGGGAAAGCGCACTGCTGCCCGCCTGCTTCGGAGAATATACCATCGAACCGGTGATGGCGGGAGAAAGCACCGTCGTCAAGACGACGCTGTAAGGAACATTTATATCGGAAACAATGCAACTGCATCGCGCGTACGCTTGTTTGGCGCCGCGAATACTGGAATCGATACTCGAAAAACTGGTACGACCATGAAATTTCTCAGTGACCTGCAAAATCACCTCGCCGCCGAATTTCCGCGTTTCACTGCGGAGAACCGCGTGGAACTGACCCCCTGCCCCGCCGGGCAGAACGGCGACTTCACGATCAACTTCTTCAAACTCGCTCCGGTCGTCGGCAATCCGATGGCGGCGGCGGAAAAGGCGGCGGCGTTCCTTGCCGCCCATGACGAGGTGGAGTCGGCGACGGCGGTCAAGGCGTTCGTGAACGTCACGGTCAAGCCCGAGATACTTTTGCGCGACACCGCCGCCGCCCCCGAACAGTTGTTGGAGCGGGCGCTGCTGCCGGAAAACGAACGGCGGAAGATCCTGATCGAATTTTCCGCCCCCAACACCAACAAGCCCCAGCATCTCGGTCATGTGCGCAACAACACCTTGGGAATGTCGCTCGCCTCGCTGCTGAAGCGCGTCGGTCACGAAGTCGTCGAGATCAATCTCGTCAACGACCGGGGCATCCACATCTGCAAGTCGATGCTCGCCTACCAGCGCTTCGGCAACGGAGAAACTCCGGAGTCGAGCGGGATGAAGGGCGATCATCTGGTCGGCAAATACTATGTGCGGTTCAGCGCGGCATTCGCCGAAGAGGTCAAGGCGGTGCGCGAACAACATCCGGAGTGGGCGGACAAATCCAGTGACGAACTCTTCCTCGAGACCGAGATCGGACGCGCCGCCCAGCAGATGCTCCGCGACTGGGAGGCGGGCAAACCGGAGGTCCGCGAACTGTGGCAGCGCATGAACTCGTGGGTGTTCGCCGGATTCGACGAGACCTACCGGCGCATGGGCATACATTTCGACCACACCTATCTGGAGAGCGAAACCTATCTGCTCGGCAAGGACATCGTCGCC
>CACZPY010000227.1 GCA_902783135.1 uncultured bacterium | reverse complement strand
TTCCGCGGCGCTCCGGCGCGCAGACGACGGAGCGAAGCCGCCACGATCCCGCAACGTTCCTCGCGGCGCGACTCGGCGCGGGCGGCGAGCCGGTCGATCAGCGCGAGTATCGACCGGTATGTGTTGACGATGCCGCCGAAAAACGCCTCGCTCTGCGGGGTGTCCTCTCCGGCGGCGCGCCGGCGGTCGCGGTGCTCCGCCGCGTTGCGGAGCAGACCGGGAAAGCCGAGAGCGAAGATCATATCCCAATCCGGCGTCGAATGGTCGAAGTCGATCCACACATGACAACTGCCCGACTGATTGAGCAGATCGTACATATCCTTGTGCTTGAGATTATTCAGCACTTCGTCGCGGAAGCGAAACTGCATCGCGGTCAGCGGACGATCCTTGCGGTCGTAGCAGCCGAACGCGGGGAAGTAATCGCGCGGGTCGACCTCGATCCGCACATTGCGCGCCACATAATCGAACGCCGCCGCCTTGATCAGCGGCCGCGGAGCATCTTTCATCCGGTCGGCGAGGTCCAGCACGCCGCGTTTCAACGCTTCGTACTCCATGCCGGTCGCCGGATCGAATTCCGGAGAGCGGAACTTCTGCCACAGATAACCGATATCGCGGTCGAAGGTCGGGTTCAGCATCATATTTTCCTTTCCTCAAACATCCGGTACGATCACGTTCGGATGGTACTCTTTCAATATCTCCGCCGCATGGGCGAGTTCCTCCGCCGTCGGTGGCGCGGTCTCCGGCATGGTGTCGGCTCGACCGATCGCCCGGTACTTGGAACGGGCGTAGTCGTGGTAAGGCAGCAGCCGGATCAGTTTGACGCCCTCCAGTCCCGCGAGCATCTCCCCTGCCCCGCGCAGATCGCCGTCGCCGAGATTCACTCCGGGGATCAGCGGCATCCGGATCTCGATCTCCGCTCCGGACGCATTCAGACGAAGCAGATTTTCGCGGATCAACTCATTACCGCGCCCGGTATAACGTCGATGCTTGTCCGTGTCGGCGACCTTGAGGTCGTAAAGAAAAAGATCCGTCACCGGCAGCATTTGCACGAACACCCGCCACGGCACGCATCCCGAAGTATCGACCGCACAGTGGATGCCCTCCCGTTTGAGCCGCCGAAACAACTCCGCGCAAAAACCGCTCTGCAGCAGCGGTTCTCCGCCCGAAACCGTCACTCCGCCGCCGTCGGTATAAAATATCCTGTCGTCGAGCAGTTGTTTCGCCGCCGCCGCGACGGTGATCTCCCGCCCGAAAAGTTCCAACGCCCCCGACGGACATTCCTGCGCGCACTTCCCGCAGGCGCGGCAATGTCCGCGGTCGATGTCGTGCCGCTTTCCGTCAAGCCGATGGTTCGGGCACACCCGGGAGCACGCGCCGCACCCGGTACACTTCATTTCGTGAAACACCAGTTCCGGAGCGGCGGAAATCCCCTCGGGGTTGTGGCACCAGACGCAACTGAGCGGACACCCTTTCAGGAACAGCGTGGTCCGCACTCCGGGACCGTCGTGGACCGCGAAGCGCTTGACGGCGATATACCGCGCCGTCAACATCACGTCCTCTTTTTTTACGCCGCCTGTCATCGCCGCCTGAGTTTCACACCTTTTCCGTGACACATCATATATCATACCGGACGATTCATGATTTCGCCAGTTCGCGCAGCGACGCCAAAGTCTGGGTGACCGCCAGATCTCCCGCTTCGGGGGCGAGCACATACGCCCGCGCCCGCTCGCGCCACATGACTTCATAGCCGCCCGCCGCGATCGATGCGCGGTCGGGCAGATAGCCATTGCCGCCGTTTGTGCTGCCGCACAACAAGTTATACGCAAATGGTCCGTACTTGCGCAGACGCAGCGAAAAGATCGAGAACATCTCGAACGGGAACGGCGCCAGCGCCACCGGACCGAACGCCAGCAACGTCTGGACGAAGACCTTCTCCGGCTCCGGCGGCAAATGCCAGTGTTCGAGCACCCGTTTGGCGACCAGATAATCGATTTCCGGAATGGCGTCGGCACCGGACTCCTCGAACCGCCGCACCCGTTCGCGCGCCGTCGCTTCGTCGAAGGGCAGCGCCTGCGGCATGCGGATCTCCTGCGACCGCACCCGCAACGGCAGATCGGCTTGAAAATCGCGGATGCCCGAAAGGACCCGCAACGCATCGGCAGCGGCCCGCAATCCGACCTCCGATGCCGAACGTTCGCCGTCACCGGCGCCGGCGGAATATCCGTAAATTCCCTCCGCCTTTATCGGGCGGCTGGTATTGGGACCGACGTCGCCGAACGCACCGTTCACGAACATCACCGTAGTGTGGTAACTGTCGTTCACCCGTTCGCGCATCACTCCGCACCAGTCGCTGGAGATCAGGCGCGACAATCCCATCGAAGTATTGTGACAGCCGAGGTGGATGAAGATGCCGAGATCTTCGCCGGTCTCCCGGTCGAGAAAACGCACGGCCGTGAGATTGTCGTCGCAGCTCTGGTACGGATCGGCGATGAAGCGGGATACCTTTCCGTTTTCATCCATGCCGCGCCGCGACACTCCGGTACGGCTTCTGGTCACCCCGAAACCGGCGACCGCTTCGCGCATATCTTCCTTCGCCCGCCGAACCGTTTCGGCGATCACCGGGATCGAACGCCGCGCGTAGGCCTCGCCGCGGTGCTCCGGATCGATATCCGTTCTGCCGAGAGTACGCCGCGGGGAAGTATTGGGCGCGGAATGGGTGTGGGTGCAGCACACGAGAATATTCTCCGCCGGGATCCCGGCGACACTGCCGACGGCGCGGCGCATGTCGTCCGCCAATTCATTGGGCATGCCGCACCAGTCCAGACTGACCACCGCGGCCTCGGTGTTCCCGTCCGCGAGCACCATCGCGGTCGCCCGCAGCGGAGAATGGACACCTTCCGCCAACCGTTCCGGATGTCCGTATCCGGTAAGGTAGATACCCAACTCCGGGGTAATGTCGCCGACTGCGAATCCCGCCTTCATGATCTCAACTCCTCATATTATGCCGATCAGTTCGCCGCATCGGGGCGGCGGCCGGAAGTCAGGTTTTTCAGCGCCAGCTGAACGGGAGACAGTTTTTCCCCGGATGCCGGGTGCCCGCTCTGCTCCGCCATCGCCGCGAAGAGCGCCGTACACGCGGTACGGTAGTCACACCCCGCAAGTTCCACCAGCAGCCGCGTTCCGCGGTCGAGCAGTTTCTTGTTCGTGCAATCGACCCAGCTCATCCAGTTGCCGCTGACGCGTCCGAGTTTGACCATCGTCCCCGTGGAGATGGTGTTGAGCACAAGTTTGATCGCCATGTGCCGCACCACATCCAGCGCGCCGCCGCGGCAGTTTACGGATATCCGCGCCCCCTCCCCCAACGTGAGGCGTTCCACCCGCGCCGCGCACTTGGAAAACGGAGCAAACGCCGCCTCCAACGCCGGATCGGTGTCGAATCCGACCAGCACCGCCGCGTCCTTTCCCGTCGCCCAGCGCGCCGGACAGGGCGCGTTGCCGACTTCGATCTCCATCAGGTCGGCAACCGATATGTGCGGCGGGTTGGCGCTGATCTTTTCCGCCGCCCCCATCTTGATGTAGTCATCCGGCGTCCACGCGAGGCAGCGCGGCGCACGGCGGAAGTTCTTCGCCCACACGCTGGCGGTATCCGCAAGCGGGTTCTTGACGAACGCCCACGGTTCCGGAGCATTCGCGTCGCCGCTCTTTTTGAACGGCGGCAGCATGAAGGTCGGTGAGCGCTCGGTGGTGTCGGTGAAAATATCGAGCATGAAAGCATCTGCGAAGTAGGTCACCTTGCCGCCCGCCGAGTAGACTTGCGCTTCGAAATCGATATACTCGGCGAGCGCATCGACGGAACCTTCGAGTTCGGAAAGCAGTTTTTCGAATCCGGCTCCGTAATCGGGCACCGGAATACCGGCAAAGTGGTGGAACACCATCTCCAACGCCGAGCCCGCGATCAATTGTTCGGAGGTCGTCGCCTGCATCCGGGTCGAACCGGCAAGCGCCATCGGCCCGCAGAAAAGGTCGAGCACGCAGACGCGGGGATCCTCGATGATCTTCCGCGACCGCTCCAGGTGTTCGCACAGCAGCTTAGCCGGGTTGTTGAAGAGCAGAAACACCTTGCATCCCCGGTCGAGCGCTTCGGCGGCGGTGCCGAGCACCGACGAGGTCTCGCCGCCCTCGGTGATGGCGACCAGCATGTCGCACGCGGTCATCTTCGCCTCCGCGACCTGCCGCCGTCCGAACGAAGCGTAATCCTCGAAGAACTCCACCGAGCGCACCAGCGCGTAGTCGCCGCCCGTCATGATGCTTTCGACCGCGTCGGCACGCGCCGCCATCGCCGGATTTGCAGCGCAAGCTTCGCGCCACATCGCTTCGAGCAGGATGCTCAGCCGCCCGGTCGCGCCGCAGCCGGAAAAGATGATCCTGCCGCCGTTTTCGACGGTGGAAATGCCGTCCGCCACGAGCTTGGAGAACTCCGCGCTCCGCCAGATCTTCTTCGCCATTTCCAGTACCGGGCGGTCGGCGCGCTGAAGCGTGCGCACGCCTGCCGCGGTGGAAGTCTTGAAATCCTTCTCCATGCTCCGCGTCAGCGGATTGGATTGTTCGGTCGGCAGAAATCCCAAATGAAACTGCTGCTCGTTATTGATGAAGTCATCCGCCTGTCGTTCGAATTCAGTCATATCATCCCCCTTTGTCTCTTGTCGCTGCTATTTCGTATAACATATAATCCGGCGTACCGGATTTCAAGCAACGGCCGGATAAACTTCACGGCGGCTTGAAAAAGCGTCGACACACGATTATAATAAGCATCGGTCGTAGTCCCCCCATAAACAGGAGAATATCTTATGAAGTTGTCGGATCTGATATCGCGCATATCCCTGATCTGCGTCGTCGCGCCGCTGATCGCGGTTTCGACGTATGCGGCGGAGAACTCCGTTGAAGCCGCGCGGACCGCCGATACGGAAAAACTCGAAGCGGCGTCGAAGTATTACATCGACTCGCTGATCGCCGGTTACCGGAAAGGACGCGAACTCATCGGCGCACCGGAGCCGACTGCCGAAGAGGAGACGATGATCCGCAAGATCGCCGTCAAGTGGTTGAAAAGCAAATTGCTGCCCTATTTGAAGGGCAGATCGGGCGCCTTGGACGCCTGGATCGCAGCTCAAGGCTCCCCGGAGATCAGAGGTGTCAACAACAAACTCATGACCGTCAAGACGATCTACGAATTTCAGCAGTTGATGATGGAGGCGGATCGGATGACCCGCGCCAACTTCCCGGAACTCTATGCCGCGTTGTCGGCGCCGCAAGGGAAACGTCTGATGCAGGAACTGCAGCAGAAGATCGCCATCGAATCGCAGCGTCGGATGATCGAGCAGATGAAGAAACGGAAATCCGCCGATACGACGGAATAAGTCACCACGCCGCCCCCGGCAAGGATACAGACCGCGACCGCCGACAGTACCCCAAGCGTACTATGCGTTACGCTCGTGCCTGCTCCGGCAGTCCGCGCACATTTCGACCAACTCGGCGAAGGTCACGCTATCGAACTCGATCTCGTCCAAGCGGTCGAGCGGAAGATAAAAATATTCTTCGACCTGCTCGTAAAATTCCATCAATATCGCAGAGTCAAGAATCATGGCTTTGCGCCCCCAGAAAGCCGCCTTGCCGTAAAAAAAGAGCAGCAATTGGTCGTTGGGGTACAACATTTTGCCGCCGTGGCACCATATTTTGCTCCGGAGTTCCCACAACTCGACGGCAACTTGCGCATACTCCCCCGACGGCCACAGGTCGCGAAACGCGGCGGCATCGAAATCTGGTCGGGCGGCAAGGATCTCCCCGATCTTCCGGGAGAGATCCGGCCGCCGCAGTCGAAACAGGTAAAAACCGTACTTGGCGGCGAGGCGCAGCTTCAGGATCAGGATCCCGATCCAACTCGCCGCGATCAAAACCACCCCCGCCATGAGCCCCGCCGCCAATGTGACCGCAAGAGACTTGGTGAGCCAATCGGCGTGTGAGCCCGACAACACGGCAAACATGATCCCGACGCCGACCGCCAGCAGCAACAGATACGCGAGACATCCGTGCCGCGCCAGCCATCCGGATTCGGTACGCGCGTACAGTTCGCTCCAGTACGCCTCGCGTTCCGGAGTGTCGCGCCAGACCAGATGTTCGGGCGGCTCCGGCAGGGGCGGATACTTGGTCCAATCGACTGCCATGCAAAACGGTCTCCCCGTCACTTGAAGAAACGGTTGAAAACGCCGATGACGACGAGCGTGAGGATCAGCAGCGGCAGGACGAATTTCATGTACCACTTAGTCCACACGGGGACCTTGACGCCCTCCCCCGCGTTGACCTCGGTGAAAAACTTTTCCCACGTCCAGCCACGCCAACAGCAGAAGATCACGAAGAGAAACGAGCCGATCGGCAGATAGAGGTCGCTCAGCAGCCAGTCCTCAAAGTCGAGGATCGTCGACGTGCCGCCCAGTGGATGCACGTCCTTGAGCACGTTGAAACCGAGCAGACACGGTAACGACAGCACGCCGACCGCGATGAAGTTCACCAGCGCGGCGCGGCGGCGGCTGAAGTGCCACTCGTCGATCATGAACGCCACGATGTTTTCGAAGACGGCGATCACGGTCGTCAGCGCCGCGATGCTCAAAAAGAGGAAGAACACCGCCCCCCAGAAGCATCCGAACGGCAGGTGGTTGAAGACTCCCGTAAGCGAGATCAGCAACAGTCCGGGACCGCTGTCCACCTTGATGCCGTAACTGAAGCACGCCGCAAAGACCACCACGCCGGAAAGCAGCGCCACCAGCGTGTCGCAGCCGATGATCAGTATGGACTCCGACGCCAGGGTATGCTTTTTGCCGATGTAACTGCCGAATATCGTCATCGAGCCGATGCCGAGCGACAAGGTGAAGAACGCCTGCGCCATCGCCCCGGAAACGGTCTCGAACCACTTGCCTCCCGTCAGACCCGCGGCATCCGGCAGCAGATAGAACCCGACGCCGTCTTTGACTCCCGGCAGCGTGAGCGAGTAGGCGCACAATCCGAAGAGCAGCAGAAAAAGACAGCTCATCAGGATCTTCGTCACCCGTTCCACGCCGTTGCGCAAGCCCCCCGCGCCGACGGCGAACCCCACCGCCGAAGCGAGCAGCATGAAGATGCTCATCCGACCGGGGGAAGCGAGCAGATCATCCAAATGCGCGTTGAGCGCGCGTTCGGTCGTCAGCCCGGAGGCGGCGCCGGTCAGGAAGTCGCAGAAGTACGAGATCAGCCACCCCGTAACGGTGGTGTACATGATCATCAGCATCAGATTGCCGGTGAAGAGCACCATGCCGGCGAAGCGCCAGCGGCTGGGAGCGTGCTCCGGCAGATCGCGGAAAGCGCCGCAGATCCCGCGTCTGGCGGCGCGTCCGACCGCGAGTTCCATCATCATCACCGGCAGACCGAGCAGCACCAGAAACGCCACGTAGATCAGCACGAACAGCGCGCCGCCGTGAGTTCCCGCCATGTAGGGGAAGCGCCAGACGTTGCCGAGTCCGATTGCGCACCCGGCGGCGAGCATGATGAACCCGAACCGCGAACCGATCGACTCCCTGCCGTTCATGTCCGCCGCCATCTTCCACTTCACGCGCCGTGGAAGATCTCGACGCGTTCGAGTATCTCGTCGAGCCAGTGTTCCCTGCCGAGGTGCACGGCGAATTTATCCTCATCCGGCGTATGCAGATCGCTGCCGCCGGAAGAGAGCAGACCGAACTCTTTGCAGTACTTGCGGTAGAGATCCACCAGTTCCTGCGGGATCGATTCGTGCGCGCACTCGATGCCGTCGAGCGAGAAGAGTTCGCGCAGATAGTCCATGCGCTTGCGGTCGTCGGTCAGGAAGTACCCCACCGGGTGCGCCAGTATCACGACGCCGCCCGCCTTTTTGACCGCGGGGATCACCACATCGTACTCGGGGTAGTGCGGCATACCGGTAAAACTCCGCCTCAGCTCGGTATAGCCGTCAAGATCCTTGCAGAACCCCTGCGCCACGCAGTAGTGCCACAAGGCGGAATACTGGACGTGGGTGTTGCCCTGCACGTCGATCGCCTTCTGCGGGCGGTAACTCTGCAGGAGTTTCATCCGCGCCGCGTCGTCCAGCGGGAACCCGCGGGCGCAGAAGTTTTCCGAAAGCGCATGGCCGTAGGCGCGCTGCCACTCGTGGTAGATGTCCCAAAGTTTGTTCAGTTCCGGAGTGGCGCGGCGCGGCAGATTCAGGCAGACCAGATCGAAATCGCCGAGTTCGCAATGCACGGTCAGTTCGCCGCCGGAAAGATAACCGACCTCGGGATACTTCGCCGCCGCCGCCAGCACGTCGCCGTAACCATCCATCAGATGGTGATCGGTTATCGCTATGGCGCGCAGGCGCTTGACTTGAGCCATGCGGAAGTAGTCTTCGACATGCGCGGTCGCATCGTAACTCCACTCGGTATGCAAATGCAGATCGTAATAGGACATAACAACAAACACCCTTTTTTTAAAAAACGCGCGCACCCCGCCGTTTCCCCAAACGGCTGCGTACGCGACAAAATGAATTTTTCCCTGCTCTTTCTATTCGAAACTCTTGATGATATCCGTCTTCAGGTCCGGCCAGGATTTGACGGCGCGGCTGTTCTTGTGCACCGGCAGATACTTTACGCCCTCCCCGAAGGCGAACACCATGCCGCCGCGATCCTGAAATTTGCGGATGTACGCCAGATCGCTCTTGCCGATCCGGGACGAATAGTTCTTCGACGAACCATCCGGCAGCACCAAAACGTCGGCGTGGTCGAGCGATCCCGCCATCCCGAAGTCGGCGCCGGGATAGACATCCAGCTCCGGCGACTTGTAAAGGTCGATCAGCGCGCGGAAAGCGTCCTTGCCGGTCATCGCTCCGCCCAGAAACGCCACCCGGATCGGGCGGCGGCCGAGTTTCGGCGCAACGTAGGTGCACTTGACGCCGGTGACGGCATGGATATAGCCCAACGCGATCGGATAGGTCGATTCGTACTTTTCCGGATGCGGGCCGGAGATAAGCACCTTGCCCTTACCGAAGGTGGCGAAGACCATCGCCGGGTAACCGTACATCAGCGGATGCTTGTAGGTTTTGACGACTCCGTTCTTCCTGGTGTACCGGATCTTGCCGAGGGTGCTCTCGTAAGTGGCGAGCACGGTATGTTTGCCGTCCCACTCCTTTTCCGCCTTGGTGAAATCCGGGATCGGACCGCCGGCGTACTGGATGCCGTAAATGCCGGGTTTGACTCCGAACATTTCGGAACCCTCTTTGTTGATCCGGACCAGCAGGCACGCCTGCCCGCGGTCGGTGTTCTGATAATTTCCGCAGTTGACGATGCGGAGACCGATCCCGATGTTCATCGCCAAGCCGCACCCCGCGCAGATGCCGATGTATCTGCCGCCGTCGGCGACATATTTGCGGACCGTCTCGACGCCCTCCGGACCGAGGGTCTTGAACTCATGACCGGTCAGCCCGCCGGGCATCAGCAGTACGTCGCACTCCTTGAGTTTTCCGGCGCAAATATCGGCGGTGTCGAGCAGGATCAGATTGATCTGCGGCGAGTTGGACAAGATCTTCGCCCACCCCATGGCGCCGCCGCCGCGCGCACCGTAATCGGCATACATGCCAACATTGATTTTTTCCGCCGCCGCAACCGAAAACGCCATCAACGCTCCCGCGGCAAAAAACAACAATTTCATGAGTTTCATATCGTACCCCGATATTTGAATGCGCCATAAGATAAAATACACATAATCGGAACTTTTTTCAAGTCCGGAATCCCCGATCCGTACACCTTGACGCATGATCGCCTTTCACGGCAGCTTCAAGGCTTCAAAAACGGATCGTACACGACATTGGCCTCGGCGAAGTCCCGTATCAATACCTTGCGCAGCGCCAGACTGTCCTTCGCGGCGGAAAGCTCCAACCGGATATACGGCTCCGCCTCTTCGATCGGTATCGCGCCGCCGGGATCCTTCCGGCGCAGAAGCAATATGAAAAAGGCATCCGGAGTCGACATCACATTGCTCACATCCCCCGGCGACATCTTGGCGAGTTCCCCGGCGAAGAGCGAACTCAACTCGTCGGCGGAGAGCTTGTCCCCTCCTCCTTCGGGATCGAATTCCCGGGCTATCGCCTCGAACGCCCCTCCCTGAAGCAGCCGCGCCCGCGCCGTTGCCGCAAGTTCGACGGCATCCTTGCGGGAGCGGTCGATCCGGATCACTCCGGCTTCCCAGTGTTCCGGCAGCCGGTAGCGCATCCGGTTGAGGTGATAATAACGCTCTATTTCGGTGGAAGACACCGTCAGCGCCTTCGGGGGAAAGCGCTTCTCCAAATAAAAATGCACCGCCGCCTTAAGTTGAAAATCCGGTTCGTCCAAACGGGGACGCAGCTCGTGTTCCAGCTTCATCGCCGCCACCGGGGCCAGCTCATCGAGCACACCTTTCAGATACCGCACGGCGATCTCGCGCGAAGGAACGAGTGCGTTTTTGCGCAATTCGACGTCCAACAGACGGCGGCAGATTTCGTCATCGACGATCTGCCGCACGGAACGCCGGACTTCGCCGCTACCCGCCCCCTCCGCATTGAGACGCGCCAACTGCGGTGCCAACTGTCCCGCCAGTTCGTCACGGCGCAGCGGCCGGCCGCCGACCGTCGCCAGCACCTCCGGCAGATCGGAAAGCTCCGCCGCCGTGCCGCAGATCGGCAATACGACGGCGGCAAGAAGTCCCCACGTCCGGGGGTTCAACGCTTCGCCTCCGGTTGGACCGCGACCGCCGGCTCGGCCGGCGGCATCGTATCCGGAGGCACCTCGATCGGCGGAGGAGGAGCGACATCCTCCCGCGCCGGCGCAGTTCCGGATCCGACCTTGGCAGGTGTCGTCTTTTCCGGCTTTTTCGGAGGCGACAACATGGTTTCCGCCTTCTTCTCCTCGCTGCGTTCCTGTTCCGCGACTTTGGCGATCCGCGCCTCATAGCTCTTGAAGTACGCCGACAACTGCGGCGACATATTGGCACCGAGTCCGGTATGCGCGGCGGTCAACGACGCCGACATTGCGGCGGCGCTTTGCGCAAGTTCCATGTCGCGCATCAATTTCTTCGCGTTGCGCAACTGAAATACGCGGGTCCGGTACATGTTCAGTGTGCGGTTTTCCGGATAACGGCGGCATCCTTCGTCGAGTATCGCCAGCGCCTGCTCCACGTTACCGCCGTTCAAAGCCAGTTGCGCATTGCGCAAGAACACATTGCTCTCGTGAATGGTCACCAGATGCAGCAGAAAGGCGTTGTTGCGGTCGATGGCGTAGAGTTTGCGCCCCTGACGCGCCGCCGCCTCGAATTCGCCGTTGCGCACACTGCGGAAAAACCGCGAGACCAGATCCAGCCGCTCCATCGGCGGCTTCTGATGCCGGGAGCATCCCGCCGCCGTTACCAGAAGCGCCAATGCGAACACGATACGATAAGATGATATTTTCATGACGGCCTCACCGCGTAAACCGTGTTGCCAACGCGCCACGCCCCCGCCGCCGCCTTGAACGCCGCCATGTGCGGCGTAGTCATGTGACGGTGCCAATGCGCTTCGGATTCCCACATCTCGATGATCGTGACAAAACGCTCGTCGCCGTCACCGGAAACATCGGTGCACGGTTCATAACCGATGCATCCCTCTTCGGCACGGACATCGGGAACGATCTTCCGCAACTCCTCCATATAATCCTGAAACTTATCCGGCGCCACCTCGGCGCGGGCGATAACGTAGATCATTTCCGGTCTCCAGTTTATTATCGTGATAAAGATTGATTCAACCGCGATACGCCGCTTCCAATATCGAAGAAAGTATCTCTTCGCTTCGCTCCAACGGGACCCGGCGCGGCGCCAATTCCAGTTTCATCGTGTTTTCGCACCCGCTTTTCGCCGTGCGCGCCAACAGTTCGGGCGTAATATCCGGATAGGCCGCCAATGACGGCGGGACCCCGATCCGGGTCAGAAACGCCCGGAATCCCCGCACCACGCCCTCGGGGGAGTCGCCGCCGAAAACTTCCCGAAGCGACAGCGTATGCTCGGCGACACTCGGTTCGGCGAGATAGTATTCCCAAGATGCCGGCAGCAGCAGCGCCGCCGCGATACCGTGTTCGATACGCCCGAACCACGAAAAACTGCACAGATGCGGCAAGCCGGTGGACTTGAAACGTATCACCATGCCGCCCAACGCCGCCGCGACCGCCATGCCGCGCCGCGCTCCGGCATCATCCGGAGATCCAAGCGCCTGCGGCAGATATTCGCACACCAGCCGAATGCCCTCAAGCGCCCAGACGTTGGCGCGCGGGTGGTTCTTATCCGCGCGGACGTTCAGAAATCCTTCCAGCAGATGCGCCAACGCGTCGCACCCCGTCGCCAGCGTGACTCCGCGCGGCATGGTGGCGGTGAAAACCGGCGCGACGATCGCCGTATCCGGCAGAATCAACCGTTCGGAGATCAGTTTTTTGACGGCGAGCCTGCGGTCGACGATGTTGGAGTACGCGGTGCACTCGCTGCCCGTACCGCTGGTCGTCGGTACGGCGACGATGCGCTTCAAATCACTTTGAGGGTGGCGCGAAGCGTATTTATCCACGCCGAAGTGCTCCGAGAGCGGCTCCCCGGTCTGATAAGTGAGATACGCCGCCTTCGCAGCATCGAGCACACTGCCGCCGCCCGCCGCGACGACCGCATCCGCCGAATGCGCGGCGAGAAATGCGCGCATCCTTTCGACCGTCGGAATGCCCGGTTCCGGTTCGATGTCGCTGAAACGCTCCAGACGGCAGCCGACACACCTCGACGCCGCTTCCACCGCCGCC
This sequence comes from uncultured bacterium, assembly GCA_902783135.1. Classification (GTDB taxonomy): domain Bacteria; phylum Verrucomicrobiota; class Lentisphaeria; order Victivallales; family Victivallaceae; genus UBA1784. The sequence goes on along the minus strand of CACZPY010000227.1, from coordinate 2,217 downwards.
AGCGCGCCGCTGCGTTCCGCCGAACCGCGTCCGGTGAAAAGTACGGCGGACGACGCTCCGCGCAGCCGTTCCGTCAACGCGGATACGGCATCTTCGGATCCGGAACAGAGGTTCACCCGCTGATCCGGCGATTCCTTGAGGAGTTCTTCGGGTATCTTCATCATCAATAACGCGAATTCTGCACCAGACGGCACGAGTTGGTGAGTCCATAGGGAGCCGACAGCGGGATGCGGCCTTCCAGTTCGGCGATGTTGTCCACCGCGCCGCCGAGGTATTCCATGATCCGCCGCGAACACTCTTCGAGCCGGGCGATCAGCGCGGCATCGCGTCCCTGCGGAGTTTCCAACCCGAAAGGCTTGGCGCACTCCAGCCATTGGCGGCGGAAGGTAGCGTCGAAATTCCGCGCCGCCGCGATAGTCTCGGGAATGGTCACCGTCGCCAATTCGCGCAGCGCGATCCGGTCGCCGGAGTCGTATGCCGCTTCCAGCGCTCCGCGCAGTTCGAGTTTCTTTATCAGCAGTTTCAGCGTGTTGGCGGCGTGTTCCAAATCGCCCGCCGCGCACTCCTCGGCGTGCGGAAGGACCACGCAGAGGCTCTCTTCGAGGATATCCAGCAGCTCCAGATCGAATTCGGGGTTGCGCCGCTTGCAGTCGTCGAAGGCGATCCCCATCAGCGGGTCGTCCCAAAGCAGCAGATGCGCCATCACTTCGAATTCGCCGCCGTCGCGGGTGTTGTTGAGCCACGCGTACATGCCGCCCGCCGCAAGGTGCGCCTCGTAACTCGACGAAAAGAGGCTTTCAAAGCGCGTTTCGCTGTACTCCGCGTCATCCACGCCGAACGCGAGGTCGCAGCAGCTCGAGATCCCCGCCAAACTGGAGTCGTAGTTGCAGAAAGCCCCGTCGTCGCCCCACATCGTGAAGAACAGTTCCCTGACCTTCTCCCGACGGCACGCCTCGATGCAGGGACGTGCGGTGCGCATGGTTTTTTCGTGGTCGTACCACAACCGCGCCCACGTCCAGATGCCGGACCCCATGATGGGATCGAAACCGAGATCCTTGCGGTGACGGGCGATCATTTTGCGATAGCTTTCCACATCCTCGTGGTAGTAGTCCCAGTAGACCAGTTCGACCCGCTTCGGGATCGCCGCCTTCACGTCGGCTGGGATCGGACTCGTGAAGTCGTAATACTTCTGCTGCGGATTGCTGAGCCGGAAATACATATCCGACCAGATCATCGGCGCAAGCCCCCGTTCGGCGCAAAGTTTTTCCATCAGCCCGAGGTGGCGGTTGAACAGGTCGAATCCGCGCTCGTAACCGTGGTAGTCGAGAAAACGTCCGCGGCCGAGGTCGTGCGTTTCGTCCATGCCGATATGGATGCGGCGGCTGCGCAATGCCTGCGACCAGAAATCAAGCATCTTTTCGATGAGCTTGCGCGTCTCCGGAGCGTCGACCAGCAGCACCCTGCTGGTGTCGGTCGCCTGTTCGTAGGCGCACTTCCACTTGATCGTCTGCTCCATGTGCCCGAGCACCTGAATGCATCCGACCATCTCGATGCCGAGACTGTCGGCGTAGTCGTCGATCTCGCGCAGTTCCTCCAGCGAATACGCGCCGCGCATGTAGCCGAAGAACGGCTCGTCGTCCAGTTCGTAGATATCCTCGCTGTAAAGCATCACCAGATTGCAGCCGGAGAGCGCCAGACGGCGCAGCCACATCTTCAGATGTTCGACCGTCATCACCATTCCGCGCGACACGTCGAGCATTATGCCCAGCGTTTTGAACGGAGTGCTCTCTTCTCCGGTGACTCCGGACAGGGCGGATCCCACGCCGCGCGCCGCTCCGGCGGCGCAGTTGTACTCGACCATGACCTCGCCCTTGGAGCGGATCGTACGCGACAAAATGCCGTCGCCCCTCATCTTGCGGAACCGCAGACGCAAACCGCGTCCGCCCTCCGAAACCGGATACTCTCCGCCGAGCGTATTCAAAAGCGAATGGAGTTCTTCCGGAGCGTCTTCGCGGTGCCACACTAATTTGGTAATCGGCATTTCATCACCTGCATCGTGGATGTTTTTTCTGCAAAAACAAAAACGGCTGCCGGGAGCGTCGTCCCCCGACAGCCGCAGTCGAGTTTACTTCTGCTCGAACAGGCTCCGGATCTTCGCCCCGGTGATCTCCACCGGATGCGTGCCGAGAGCTTCGCGCTTCGCCTTGAGGTTCGGCG
>CACZPY010000226.1 GCA_902783135.1 uncultured bacterium | reverse complement strand
GCCGCCCGCATAGACGTTCATCCGTCCGCCGGAGATCGCCACGTCGCGCGCGCTGCCGCCCTCGCGGATCTGCAGCGTCGCATCGTAGTTGATCCCGCCGAGGATCCGCGCCCCCGAGACCAGCGCGCCGGACCAGATGCCCGCGTACGCGCCCGAGGAGATGTAGCCGCCCGAGAGCAGACCGCCCGACATCGTGATGCTGCCGCCGGAGTTGAGCCGGACGTCGTACATGTTTCCGCCGAAGATCACCGCCGAGTCGTTCTTGTTGATCGTGTACCCGGTGAACTCGGCCCCCTGCGCGACGAGGCCGTCGGTCGCGTTGCCGATGTAGATCTCGTTCTTGTGCGCGAGGTAGTTGATCGTCGCGCCGGTCTTGCTGTCGATCGTTCCCTTCCACGGGTTGAAGGCGAGGTTAGCCACGCCGCCGTTGGAGACCGTGATCGCGGCGTTTTTGTTGATGAGCGCGTTCGAGGCGACGCCGCCGTTGGAAACGTACATGGTGCCGCCGTTCATCCTCGTGTCGCGCGCCACGCCGGTGCTGCGGATCGACTGATAGCCGGCGGTGAAGGTCGCCGACACCGACAATCCGCCCTCCGAGATGACTTCGCCGCCCCCGAGTCCGACGGTATAGTAGGCGACGCCGTTCGCATTGACGTTCTGAAAGCCGTTGACGACGGTGAGCGACGTGTAGTTCGCCGTGCCGTACGCCATGACGTTGAGTCCGACCCCGGCCCGGGCGACCACGCCCCGGTTGGCGGTGCCGCCCGAATAGACGTACAGCCGCGCACCGGAGATCACCACGTCGTCGGCGATGCCGCCGTTCGAGACCTGAAGCGTCGTGGCGAAGGCGGTCGCGCCGAGGATCCGCGCGCCCGAGACCTTCGCCCCGTCATAGACCCGGACGGTGGCGCCGGAGGAGATATATCCGCCCGAAAGCACGCCCGCCGAGAGGTAGACGTCCGCGCCGCTGTTGATCGCGGCTTCGGAAACTACCCCGCCGTAAGTGTACATCTTGGCGCCTTTGACGAGCTCCGCGCCCGAGACGAGGCCGCCGTAAACGTAAACTTCGCCGCCGCTCGACACCCGGAGCGCCGAAGCGACGCCGCTGTTGCTGATGGTGAGCTTGCCGTCCGAAAAGACCGTCATGTCCTCGGCGTAGGCGCGGTCGCGGATGTTCGCCTGACCGCCCTGCGAGACGAGCGTGCGGTACGCCTTGGCGTCGTCGAAGATCTGCAATGTCGCCTTGCCGCGGGCGACGCCGGTCGCCCCGGCGGTGATGTCGTAGCCGAATGCCTCTCTGCCGAGGCCGATGTTGCCCGATTCGAGGATGTCCGCGGTTTGGATGACCGCGTTTTCCTCGGTGTAGATGCGCGCTCCCTTGGTGAGCGTCGCCCCGGAAACGGTCAATCCGGCGCCGATGCAGAAGCGCCATTCGGCAGTCCCGTTGACATTGTAAAGCACGCCGTTTGCGGCGTAGCCGTTCACCGCCGTGCCGCTGTAGCGCAAAGTCCCCTCGGCGATGCCGGTATCGGCGCCGCGGAGCGTCATGCCGCTCGTCGCCGGTTTGCCGGTCGCGCCATAGGCGAGGTCGATCACCGCGCCAGTTTCGGCGGTGACGTCGGTGAGTTTCGCTCCGTAGGTGCCGTGGATCTCGCCGCCCGCGAGCGCCGTGCCGCCGGCGAGTTCGCCGCCCGATTCGATGGTTATGACCGCCGCGCTTCCGCCTGCGGCCTCGGGTCCGGCGACAATTCCGTTGCTTGTCACACCGCTTGCGATGATGATTTCGTCGACATACGCCATGGTGTTGATCTCCCTGCTTTAGTTCGCTTTACGTTGCTTCGATCCGAAAAAACTTTTATCCGTAAATTATCGGACACCCCGTTTGGCCGCGTCAGTCTTCCAGCACGGACACCGGCATCATGAGGTACTCGCCGCCGTCCTCAAGCATATACACTCCGATCTGCGTCGAAAAGTGTCTGCTGTTGGTCGAATTGCTGCCGGCGGTGTAGACGTTGAAGAACTTCGACAATTCGTTCTCGGCGGCGTTCGTCACCGAACCGGCGATCGTGGCTATGTTGCCGCGGCCGTTATGACAGAGGAACGGATACGAATATCCGTTGTTGGGGGTGGCGGTGGCGGTGGTGTTCTTGCCGGAAAGCACCCCGCGCCACGCTCCGTTGCAGCTGATGGCATCCATGAACCACACCCGTTGGGAAGGCGGAAGATTGCGGTGCAGCAGAGTCCCGGTGTCGGATTCGCTGACCATCCGGTACGCCAAATTGTACTCCGCGCTCTTGATATGGACCCCGAACAGCCCGTCGTACACGCCGTTGTTGTAAATCGATCCGTAAAGGTACGGGAAGCCCGTGGTCACCGCCTTGCCGTTACGGGCGACGACCGCCTTGGAACAGACGAAAAATTTGCCGATGCTCCTGTCGTCGAAGTAACACCGGGGAAGTCCGGCGGGGTTGACCGCCCCCGATTGGTACGTCAGTTGTCCGGCAATGTATTTGCCGCGGATGCAGCACGCGAACCAGTTGGCGGCGGTGGTCTGCACCGAGTAGTTCGTCCCGGCCCAAATGCCGTTGTTGTCGTCGGTGTACATCTGGGAAACTATTCCCATCTGCTTCAGATTGCTGACGCACTTGGCACTGATAGCCCGCTCGCGCGCTTGCTGCAAGGCGGGGAGCAGCATTGCCGCCAATATCGCAATGATCGCGATCACGACCAGGAGTTCGATCAAGGTGAAGTTACGGTTTTTCATTTATGCCGCCCCCTATTGTGGTTTTATCTTTGTGGTTTAAGACACGAACCGCGTTTTCGGTTAAAATTTTGTTTGTCCCGCGTAACTGCCGCCGTGATACGCTGCCGCGCACGCCGTCCGCCGTTTCGCACGCCAAGGTACTCCCGGGAGACTTGGTGGTCTCGGGCAAAAAAACGTTTTCGTCGGCAACGCGGCGGTTATCGTGTTCCCCAACCGTCATTCCCTCGAGACTCTCAAGGCTCAACCAGCCCCGTTTGTACTTCCACCGGGCGATCGCATGCGCGTCAACATGCCGGGCCCCGTTCGTCCGTCCGGGGTTTATCAAAAAATGCATGCCGCCCGACATGGCACAGATGACTCAACATCCATAAAATAAAGCTGTTAACCATCTTTGTCAATGCATTTGATATTTTTATTTTATACTTTTTGATTAAGGGTTTTACGCATCCTGCGAAAAACACAATACGGCATTATTTCGGGACATGGCATACACTTTTTGACTTTATTTATACTTTTTGATTAATTTGTTTGTGCTTGGCGACAAAAAATCCGGCGATTGCCT
>CACZPY010000225.1 GCA_902783135.1 uncultured bacterium | reverse complement strand
GCTCCAGCCGAGCGACCGCGCGGCGGTGAGCGAAGAACTCTTCACCGCTTCGCAGAGCGGCAGCCCCGTGACTTCGACGATGTTTTTCAACGCCACGTTCAATTGCAGCGTGCTCCCGGCGAGCGCGCCGTTGGAAACGAGCCGCGCCGCGCCGTCCGGTCCCACATGCACCGGCAGACCGCCCAGCGTATATTCGCCTTCCGGCATCCCGGCGGCGCGCATCGCGTCGGTGATCAGCATCACCCGGTCGGCGCCCTTGACCTTGAAGACCAGTTTTATCATCTCAGGAGAGATGTGAAGCTTGTCGCAGATGAACTCCACATTCACGTCGTCGTACAGCAAACCAGAACCGACCAAGCCGATGTCACGGTGGTGCAGCGGCGTCATCTGATTGCAGAAGTGCGACAAATTGCGCAAACCGCAGGCGTACACGGCGGCGAACTCGCGCGCCGTCGCCGCACTGTGAGTACAGCTGGGCACGATCCCGCGCCGCAGCAGTTCACCCGCCAGCGCGGCGCCGCGTTCGACCTCGACGGCGAAAGTGACTTTTTTGACCGGAAATATCCGGGCGAGCCGGTCCACCTCGGCGATGTCCGGCAGCCGCACGAACGCGGGGTTCTGGGCGCCGACGCACTTGGGATTGATGAACGGCCCCTCCAAATGCACGCCGGGGATGCGGCAGCCGGACTTGCCGTCGTAGGCGGCGACCGCGGTAAGCGCGGCGGCGAGATCCGACTCCGGCAGCGTCAACGTGGTCGGCAGCAAGGTGGTGACGCCTTCGGCAAGTTTGTTCTCGGCAATGATCCGCACCGCGTCCGCGCTGCCGTCGCTGAAATCGACATTGTTGCGCCCGTGACAATGCACGTCGATGAAACCCGGCATCACCATCCTTCCGGCGAGATCGCGGCCGCCGAGCGCCCACGACGGGGTACCCGGTTCCAACCGGACAATAACGCCGTTTTCGATCTCCATCGCGGCATCGGCGATCTCCGATCCCGGCGTGACCACGTGACAGTGACAAAGGATTTCGCGCTTCATAATCGTCCTCCCGACCATAAAATGTGCCTTCAAGATACTCTGTCGTGGAATATATACCGCAACGGCCGCGCCGTCAATGTACTTTTGCGCCAAAGATATGTCCAAATCGCGTTATTCCTCCGAACTCCTTGATTTACCATGAAATAAGATGTATATTAAACGAAATTTGCCGCGGTGAACGGCGGTTGGAGCAAACCTTTCCGCTCACCGCGCCGACAGTCACAAACATCGGTGGACATCATGGGAGTCACATTACTGGTACTCGCGGCGGGCATGGGCAGCCGCTACGGCGGATTGAAGCAGCTGGATCAGCTGGGTCCCCACGGCGAAACGATGATGGATTATTCGGTATTCGATGCGATCCGCGCCGGTTTCACCCGGGCGGTGTTCGTCATCCGGCGCGACTTCGAAAAGGAATTCCGGGAGCGCGTCGGCAAACGCTACGCCAGTCACATCCAAGTCGATTACGCGTTTCAGGACCTGAACGACCTGCCCGGCGGATTCGCATGTCCGGCCGGACGCGAAAAACCGTGGGGCACCGGGCACGCCGTATACGCCGCGCGGGAACTTCTCACCGAACCGTTCGTCGCCCTCAACGCCGACGACTTCTACGGTGCCGACAGCTTCGTCAAGGCGGCGCGTTTTCTCAGCGATCCGCCTAAGTCCGATCTGATCCGCGGCTGCATCTGCGCCTATACGCTGCGCAACACCTTGAGCGAACACGGCGCGGTCTCGCGCGGGATCTGCAGCGAGCGGAACGGACTCTTGACTCAAGTCGTCGAAAACCCGAAGATCCGCCGCGACGGCGACCGCATCATCAGCGAACTCGACGGGGCGGAACATCAACTCACCGGCGACGAGGCGACCTCGATGAATTACTGGGGCTTCATGCCGGAATTCGTGGGCGAGCTCGAAAATCTCTTCACCGGATTTCTGAAACAGCGCGGCGGCGAGATGAAAAGCGAGTTTTACCTGCCGTTCGCGGTGGACGCGCTGATCCATGCCGGCAAGGCGCGGATCGACATGCTCCGCAGCGAGGCGAGCTGGTTCGGCATCACCTATCGCGAGGATCGCGACGGGGTCTGCGCCGACTTGAAGCGCCTCGCCGACCGCGGCGAGTATCCGGAACGTCTTTTCTGATCATTTCCAAAGGAGGGTGGGGTAAAATCATGGAATATTCACAACGGGAGCTGCGCGAGATCATCTCGCAGTTCGTGGTCTACGGCGATTATTTGGTCGCGGTGCCGTTCGGCAACGGCAACGTCAACGACACCTATCAGCTCACCTACGATCAGGGCGGAGTCCGGCTGCACTACACTTTGCAACGCATCAATCATCAGGTCTTCAAGGATCCGGTCAAGGTGATGGACAACGTCAACCGCGTGACGGAACACATTTTGAGCAAGATCCGCGCCGCCCACGTCGAAACCAAAAAGCGCACCTTGAGACTGCTCCACACCCCGGACGGCGGAACGCTGGTCTCCGATCACCGCGGCAACTACTGGCGCGCCTACATCTTCGTCGAGCGCGCCCGTGCCTACGAAGTGCTGGAGACCCCGGAACAGGCGTTCCGGGTGGCGGAGGCGTTCGGCGAATTCCAGCAGAATCTGGTGGACCTGCCCGGGAAACGGCTCTACGAGACGATCCCCGATTTCCACAACACGCCCAAGCGCTTCGCCGACTTCGAAGCGGCGGTGAAAGAAGACCGCTGCGGCCGCGTCAATGAGGCGAAGCCGGAGATCGACTTCCTGATGGCGCGCAAAAAGGAAACGGATGCGCTGATCAAGTTGAACAAATCCGGCGACATCCCCGAACGCATCACCCACAACGACACCAAGGCGAACAACATTCTGATCGACGATCTTTCCGGCGAAGGCATCTGCGTCATCGACCTCGACACCGTGATGCCGGGGCTGTCGCTCTACGACTTCGGCGACATGGTGCGCAGCGGCACCAACCCCGCCGAGGAGGACGAGGTGAACTTGAGCAAGGTCGGGATGCGCTTCGACATGTACGAGGCGCTGTACCGGGGGTTCCTCAAGACCGCCGGCGGCTTCATGACCGCGACGGAAAAGGAGATGCTCCCCTTCGCCGGCAAACTCATCACCATGGAGATCGGCTGCCGCTTCCTGACCGACTACCTGAACGGCGACACCTATTTCAAGGTGCGCCGTCCCGGCCACAACCTCGACCGCGCCAGAAACCAGTTCAAGCTGGTCGAATCCATCGAGGAGCAGTTCGAGGCGATGCGGGCACTGCTGAAACGCTGACCAGCACAGCGGGATCGATAAAAAGTGAAACGCATCCGGCAGTGCCGGATGCGTTTTTCATTGCCGCAGACAACGATCAGGCGATCAGCGAAGTCCCGATCCGGAACAGAACTCCCAGCTGGTACACGATCAGCGTGGTGATGTAGGCGAGCACGAACAATCCGCCCGCCTCGACGACCGCCATCATCCAGGAGTTGAGCTCGCGTTTCACCACCGCCAGGGTCGCCAGACAGGGGATCGACAATAGACAGAACAGCATGATGCAGAAGCCCTGCAACGGGGTGTAATGTCTGGCGAGTTTCTCCTTGAGCGAATCCGATTTTTCGTCTGCCTCGCCCTCGGAGTAGAGGATCCCGAGCTGAGAGACGAAGATCTCCTTCGCCGCCAGCGCGCCGATGCACGCGGTGGTGAGTTTCCAGTCGAAGCCGATGGGTTTGAACACCGGTTCGAGGAATTTGCCGACGCGTCCGGAAACGGTGTACTCCATCGCCTCCGCCAGTTTGGCGTTTTCGAGTTCGGCGATGCGGTCGTTCAAGACTTGCGCCGAATCGATCACGGTCTGCTGTTCCGGGGTCAATTTACGCTCTCCGAGACTTTCTTTCAACTGTTCGACGGTCCCGGCGTCGAGCGCGCGCTTTTCGCGGATATCCGCCATCGCATCCGGCTCGAAAAGACCGCTTTTTTCCAGCACCAGCAACTGCGCGTCGGAAAGCTGCCGGGCCTTGGTCAGTCGTACGATCTCGCCGTCATAGTCCTGCGAAAAGACTTTCTTTTCCGGGAAGCGGTTGCAGATGAAGAGGATTATACTGGTGGCGAGGATGATGGTCCCCGCCTTGTGCAGATACATCTTGCCGCGGTCCCACATGTGGAGCAGCAGACTTTTGAGCGTCGGCATCCGGTACGGAGGCAGCTCCATCAGGTAGACTTCTCCGTCGCCGCGGAAGATCGTCGATTTCATGATCCGCGCCGCGGTCAGCGCGATCAGGATGCCGATCATGTAGATGATCACGAACACCGTCGCCTGACGGAACGAACTGTAAGCGCCGAAAAACGCCGGGATTATCAGCGAGTAGATCGGCAGCCGCGCGCCGCAGCTCATCAGCGGCAGCACCATGATCGTCACCCGGCGGTCGCGCTCGGATTCGATCGTGCGCGTCGCCATGATCGCCGGCACCGAGCAGCCGAAGCCCAGCACCAGCGGCACGAAAGACTTGCCCTGAAGTCCGAACTTGCGCATCACGCCGTCCATCACGAACGCCGCCCGCGACATATAGCCGGAATCCTCCAAGATCGCGATCGCGAAGAAGAGGAACAGGATGTTCGGCAGGAAGACCAATACTCCGCCGACGCCGTCGATGACGCCGTCCGTGAGCATCTCGCGGAGCACCGGCAGCGTGGTCTCGGGCCATACGCCCTTCACGAAACCGTTCAGCCAGGCGAAGAACTCCTCCATACACTCCATCAGCGGACTGGCGCAGCTGAAGGTGAAGAGGAACGTGACATAGATGATCAGGAAAAAGAGCGGCAGCCCGAGATACTTGTTGGTCATCACGGTGTCGATCTTGTCGGAGATCTCGCGGCGGCGTTCCTGAGTCATGGTGATCGAATCGCGGCAGGCGCCGGCGAGCATCGCGTAACGGCGGTCCGCCATGAAGGTATCCGCCTCGATAGCATGTTTCTGCCACAGGTGGCGGATCTGCTCTTCGACCGTCTCCTGCGCGGGTTTGAACTCCGCGATCCGCATCGCGGCGGTGTCGTGTTCGAGGAGTTTTATCGCGAAAAAACGCGACGGGATGTGCGCGTACTTTTCGACGTGGAGCGAATCGATCTTCTTGGCGACCTCGCTGATCGTATCGTCGATGTCGGCGCCGTAACTGAGCATCGGCACGCCGTGTTCATCGAGCTTCGGCAGCATCTCCGCCAGTTTCGCCAGCAGCGGCTGCACTCCGTCGCTGCGGCAGCCGACCGTCCGCACGATCGGGGAGCCGAAATAGGTCTCCAGTTTCGGGATATCGTACTTCAGCCCCTTCTTCTGCGCGTCGTCGCTCATGTTGAAGGCGAGCAGCATCGGGATGTGCAATTCCGCCAGCTGGGTGGTCAGATAGAGGCTGCGCCGCGGGATCGTCGAATCCACCACGTTGACGATGAGGTCGATCCCCGGCTTGGTAAGTTCCTGAAAGACCACATCCTCCTCGGGGGAGCTGGAAGAGAGCGAATAGACGCCGGGCAGGTCGATCAGTTCTATCTTCACGCCGTTGAGCACGAACGAACCGGACTTGCTCTCGACCGTCACGCCGGGATAGTTGCCGACATGCTGACGGGCGCCGGTCAGAGCGTTGAAGATACAGGTTTTTCCGCAGTTGGGATTTCCGGCAAGGGCGATGCGATAGAACTCTCTCATTTGCTTTCGCCGCTCCTTTTCATCACGATGTTCGCCGCGTCGTCGCGGTGGAGCGCCATGCTGCTTTCCATTACCCGCACCCGCAGCAGACCGCCGAACGGGGCGTGCGCCTCCATGCGCAGTTCGCTGCCCGCCACCAGACCGACGTCGGCGAATTTCTTGCGCCCGCGCAGACCGGAGTCGATCTTCACCACCGTTCCCTCGGAGCCGACCGGCAGATCGGCGAGCGTGATCTCGTCGCCGGCCGGAACGCGGTACTGCGGAGCGGTTGCGGCGCCGCGACCGCATCCGCAGGCACACTTCACTTCAGACATTTTTCGTCCCCCCTAAAAAAATTGGATGCGGAAAGATGACGGCACAAGGAGAATCCGCCATCTTTCCGATGCATCCCGATACCCTCCGTAAATATCCGTCTCGCCTCCCTGCCGTGTCATATCCGCTTCAAATCCGGTTGCGGCGCGGCAGATGACGCCTGATGGATTCACCGGATAAAATATAGCACCGGCGCATGAATTTTCAATTAGGTCGCGCTAATTTTTTGAAAATTTTTGTTGCCCCTAATCTTTTGAGGCGATAATG
>CACZPY010000224.1 GCA_902783135.1 uncultured bacterium | reverse complement strand
GCCGACCAGCGCCGCATTTCATACCGAGATCACGGTATCCTGCGGCGCGGTCGGTAAAGTCAATACGTCAGCGCACGGATCCGCAGATGCCATCGTGGAGATCAAACTGCCGGCCGCCCGCGATGCGGAGATGCTCGAACTCCGCTTCTTTATCTCTTGCAGAACGTCGCTTCCGAAACGTCCGATCTATCACCCATCGGTGCGGATCGGCGGAATATCTCTCGAACCCATCCCGGAACCTTGAAATATTCCGGTGAGATGTAGAATGTGACCGTATATCCGCATTCCTGAATGTGGATCGGGACATTGCCGACAACGGACAATGCAGTATGAAAAAAGGCAAATGCAAATTAATTGCGGAGATAAGAAATGCTAAAAACGAATCGACGTTTCACCTTGATCGAACTTCTGGTCGTGATCGCGATCATCGCAATCCTTGCGGCGATGCTGCTGCCCGCGTTGCAGCAGGCGCGCAACCGGGCGATGACCACCCGGTGCATCGGCAATCAGAAACAGCTCGGCTCCATCGCCCAGCAGTATATGGACGACCACAACGGCTGGATCCCGACCGAGGGCAACGCCTCGTCGACCTGGGTCTTCGGCCTGTGGGCCGGGCGTTATCAAGGTTCCGGGTCGGAAGCCGCTGCCGAGACCGGAGTTTGGGACGCATATATGAATTGGGTGCGGAAGGGCAAGCACGAACTGATCGAGTGCCCGAACGTGCCTATCGCGGATTACGCGGGATCCGGCAACGTCTATCCGCAGGCCTACGGCATTCAGTATACGCACAATGTCGGCGACACCGCGGCGTTTCCGGGGCTCAAGTTGACCAGACCGATGGCGGCCTGCTTTGGCAAAGGATACAAGACCACCGCGGACATCAAATCGAAAAACGCCCATATCGACGGCTTGTCGCCATCCCAGCGGGTGCTCTTCGCCGATTGCGTGTATGTGACGGAAACGAACGGGGTCGGCACCCCGAAGTTTCTGATCAGCAACTTGTATATCTACAATTCTCCCGCCGCCAGCCGCGGCGAACTCTTCCCGGTGCACGGCGGCAGGATCGTGCTGGGGTGCGTCGGCGGCAATGTCGCCTCACCGGACACGGACACCATGAAGGACAACTACTATTTCGGATATTACGCCAACGGCGGTGGCAGCGTGCTGCCCAAGAGTTGGTTCGACGGCGACGGGGTCCGGCACACCCAATACTGATAGCCCGCCGGGAAAAATTATTCCGCGATCTGTAGAAAATTCCGTTATTCGGCGTTCTTGATGGTGACGCGGAAAGGTTTCGACGGGGCGGTGCGCAGCCGCGCTCAGCGCGGCGGAAACAACGGTGAAGAACCACTGGATTGATGCAATGATCCCGGGAATAGCTCCGGGAACGGTCTCAAAAACGGTGCGAAAAAGTAACGAACATGGGAGTACCCGGCCGTCGGATCTTCAGTCCGGCGGCGTTTTTGCTTGACACGGGGCGCTTTTGCGCGGTATATTAAAACAACTTGCAACTGAAACGCGGTGGCGAACTTGCATACTGACGACCGACAGATCGAGATGTGGGCGGAGCGTTTTCTCGGGCACCGGGAAAAACTGCTGGCGCTGGCGCGGCGCAATCTGAACCCGGTGCTGGCGCGGCGGGTGTCGGCGGAGGATGTGGTTCAGGAGACGCTGGCCGCGGCATGTCGGCGGATAGCGTTTTTCGAGAACAACCCGGAAGTGCCGCTCTACTTCAAATTGCGCATGGTTCTTTTGCAGACGCTGACTTCGCTCGAGCGCCGTCATCTACAGGCCCGGAAGCGCGATGCCTACAAGGAGATGGAGGTGGCTTCCGGCGACGGGACTTCTCCAGCAGTTCTGAGTTGGAATATGTTCGCCGACACCGTGACCGGCGCGTTCACGCAGCTTGCCCGCGTCGACCGCCGCGCACTGCTGCGGCAGGCGTTGGAGGCGCTGACCGAGAGCGACCGCCGGATCATCGAGCTCCGGCACTTCGACGGGTTGTCCAACAACGGGTGTGCCGAGGTGCTGGGGATCACGCCCAAAAACGCCAGCATCCGCCATGTGCGGGCGTTGCGGAAGCTTCAGCAGAAACTCATGGAGTTCACCGAGTTCAACGATGGATAAGGCAATGTCATTCGAAGAACTGGCTGAAAAGTATTTGGATATGTGCCGAGCCGGCGAAGCTCCGTCTGTCGCAGACTACGCCGCCGCGCACCCGGAACATGCCGAAGAGCTGCTGCGGCTCCTGCCGCTCATGGTCGAAATGGAGTCGCAGGAGGTGTGCGAAGAGACACTTCGCATCGATGACTCCTCCGCAACATCCGTGGTCGACGCCGGAGGCGTTGCCGATCTGCCGGATCTGCACCTGATCGGCAAGCTCGGCCGGGGCGGCATGGGCACGGTGTTCGAGGCGGTGCAGATCTCGCTCGCCCGGAAGGTCGCGGTAAAGCTGCTCTCGCCGGCCCTGCTTACCGATGCCGCCCAGCGCGCCCAGTTCGAGAACGAGGCGCGGATGATCGCGATGCTTCACCACCCCAACATCGTGAAGATCCTCAGCGCCGGATGCAGTGCCGAACGCTGTTACTATGTTATGGAGCTAATCCGCGGCGAACCGCTCGACCGGGTGAAGTTCGAAAGTCCGGATGAGATCGCCCGCATCGGTCTGCAGGCCGCGCGGGCGATCGCCTACGCCCACAACTGCGGAGTCATGCACCGCGACATCAAACCGGCCAATCTGCTGCTCGACGAAGATCGTCAGGTGCATATTTGTGATTTCGGCATCGCGTCGATCCTGGGCGACTCCCCGGAGCAGATCG
>CACZPY010000223.1 GCA_902783135.1 uncultured bacterium | reverse complement strand
CGTCCCGTATCAAGCGGGGCGGGACTTTCATTCGTCGTGGGCGACCGGAACCGGCACACGGTAGTCCGTCACTCGGTGATGATGTCGGCGGCGCTGCCGCCCGGCGGGATCATCGGCAGCACGTGTTCGTGGTAGCCGATATGGATGTCGAGCAGGAACGGACCGTCGGCATCGAGCATCTCCCGGATCGCACCGGGGAGTTCCTCCGCCGTCCACACGTGGCGGCCGGGGATCTCGTAGCCGCCGGCGATCCGGACGAAATCCGGATAGGGCTTCGCGAAGTCGGTGTCGCCGACGCCGCCCCGGCTGCGGCCGAGGACGGTGTTGCCGCGCCGCCCCTCGTAGAAGCGGTCCTCCCACTGGGCGACCATGCCGAGGTGCTGGTTGTCGATGATCATCATCTTGACCGGGATCTTTTCCACCGCCAGCGTGCCGAGTTCCTGAATGTTCATCTGGAAACTGCCGTCGCCGTCGATGTTGACCACCGTGCGTTCCGGACAGGCGAGTTTGGCGCCGATCGCGGCGGGGAGTCCGAACCCCATCGCCCCCAGACCGCCGCTGGTGAGCAACTGGCGCGGAAACTTGTACTTGTAATACTGGCTCGCCCACATCTGGTGCTGACCGACGCCGGGGACGATCACCGCGTCGCGTCCGGTGAGGCGCGACAGCGTTTCGATCACGAACTGCGGCTGAAGTTCGCCGGGGCGGCGGCGGTAGGAAAAGAAGAGCCGCTTCTTCCATTTGGCGAGTTGTTCCAGCCACGCGGCGGTGTCGCCGGGGGCGGGTTTTTCGCGGAGCGCCCGCAGCGTCGCCTTGACGTCGGCGATGATGCCGAGGTCGGCGTGGACGTTCTTGTTGATCTCGGTCTCGTCGACGTCGACGTGGACGATCTTCGCCCCGGGGGCGAACTTCGCCGGATTGCCGGTGGAACGGTCGGAAAAGCGCGCGCCCAGCGCCAGCAGGAGATCGCAGTCGTTCACCGCCCGGTTCGCCGAGACCGCGCCGTGCATACCGAGCCATCCCATGTATCCGGGATATTCATAGGGGACGAGTCCGACGCCCATCAGCGATGTGACCACGGGCAATTTCCACGCTTCGAGAAATTCGATCAGCTCGGGCGCGGCGCCGGCGGAAATGACTCCGCCGCCCGCGTAGACGAGCGGCCGGTGCGAATGTTCCAATATCCAGCGGATCGACAACAGTTCGTCGTGCGACGGCTCCGGCAGCGTTTCGGGCACGAGTTTGAGCTCGGCGGGGTCGAATTCGCACCGCTGCTGCTGGACGTTCTTGGGGATGTCCACCACCACCGGTCCGGGGCGCCCGCTGGTCGCCAGCAGATACGCCCGGCGCATGATGCCGGGCAGTTCGCGGGCATCCATCACGAGGAAACTGTGCTTGACGATCGGACGGGTGACGCCGATGATGTCGGTTTCCTGAAAGGCGTTTTTGCCGATCATGCGGCTCGGCACCTGTCCGGTGATGAAGAGCGTCGGGATCGAATCCATGTAGGCGTCGGCAATGCCGCTCACCAGATTGGTCGCGCCGGGACCGCTGGTCGCCATCGCCACGCCGAGTTTGCCGCTGGCGCGGGCGTAGCCGACGGCGGCGAAGGCGCCGCCCTGTTCGTGACGGGGCAGCACCACCCGCAGTTTGGAGCGGACCAGCGCCTGATGCATGTCGATCGCCTGACCGCCCGGATAGGCGAAAACGACACCGACTCCGAGCAGTTCCAGTGATCTTACTGCTATCTCGCTGCCTTTGAGTAAAATTTTGTCGTTCGCCATGATAAATGTCCTTCAAATATCTGCAAAGGGTATATAATATACCCGCCAGAACGTTTATTTTCAAGGGAATGCGGAGCGGAAGCGGCGTTTCAGCTGCCGGAACCGGCGCGTCCGGAGCGGAAGATCCGCAGGATGCCGCGCGGTTTGCGCAGTTCGTTTTCGGCGCGTTCCTGAAAGAAGCGCCAACTGCGCCACTGGCTCCGGGAGCCGCCGTACTCCGCGGGAGCGGGGCGGGTGTAGACGCCGCCCGCCTGCAGCTGGCGCGCCTTGTCGCGGTCTTCCAATTGGAACTGGAGCAATGTCCGCAGCATCCCGCGGAGCCGGGGATCTTCGACCGGGAACATGACCTCGATGCGGCGGTCGAGATTGCGGCTCATCAGATCGGCGCTCGACAGGTAGAACTCGTCGTTGCCGAGGTTGCGGAAATAGAAGACGCGGCTGTGTTCGAGGTAGCGGTCGACGATGCTGACGATGCGCAGATTTTCCTGCCGCGGCCGCGGCCGGTAGCAGGATATGCCGCGCACGATCAGATCGACTTCCACTCCGGCGTCGGCGGCGCGATGGAAGAGTTTCACCATCCGCGCGTCGGAGAGGCTGTTCATCTTGGCGACGATCCTGCCGCCGCCGCCGGAGCGGGCGTGGGCGATCTCGCGTTCGATCAGGAACTCCAACCGTTCGCGCAGATCGAAGGGCGACACCGCGATCTTGCGCCAGCGTGCGGGGGGAGTGGTGCTGCCGGTCAGCACGTTGAAAAGCGTCGATACATCGAAGCCCAGATCCTCGTCGCAGGTGATGAGTCCGAGGTCGGTGTAAAGTTTCGCCGTCTTGTCGTTGTAATTGCCGGTGCCGAGGTGGACGTAGCGCCGGATGCCCCCCGCCTCGCGCCGCACGATCAGCAGCGCCTTGCAGTGTACCTTGAGGTTGGCGACGCCGTAGACCACATGCGCGCCGGATTCGTCGAGCAGCCGCGCCCATGCGATGTTGTTTTCCTCGTCGAAGCGCGCTTTGAGTTCGACGAGCACCGTCACCTGCTTGCCGTTTTCGGCGGCGCGCCGCAGCGCCCGCACCACCGGCGAGTTGCCGCTGACGCGGTAGAGCGTCTGCTTGATGGCGAGCACATCGGGATCCTCCGCCGCCTGTTCGAGCAGACTCACGAGCGCGTTGAAATCCTGATACGGCGGGGCGATGAGGATGGAACGGTGTCCGGAGACCGCCTTGAACGCATCCGGCTCGGCGGCGAGTTCGGGAACGGGCGCGGGCGGCCACGGTTTTTCGAGCAGTTCCGGCGCGTGCGCGGCGGCGGCGAGTTCGGAGAACTGCTTCAGATACAGGGGACCGCGGACCATGTAACAGTATTCGGGATCGACCTTGAGTTCGCCGGTGAGCCATTTGATCAGCGCGCCGTGCCGTCCCTGCGGCAGTTCGAGCCGGATCGGTTCGCGCTGCCGGCGCTGGAGCAGTTTCCGCCCGATATGGTGCAGCAGATCGTCGAAACTTTCGTCGTCGAAGACGTTGTCCATATCCCGGGTGAGGCGGAAGGCGAAGCACTCTTCGACTTTGGAGCCGGGGAAGAGCGCTTCAAGGTTGTCCATGACCAGATCTTCCAGCAGCGTGAAGGTGCGCCCGGGGGCGTCGGGGACGGGGACGAAGCGCGGCAGCAGTTCCGGCACCTCCACGAAGGCGTGAAGCGTCTTTTTGGCGCGTCCGCGAAGCGACAGCGCGATCTCGATGGCGCCGGAGTTCAGCACGGGGAACGGGTGGGTGTTGTCCACCGCGAGCGGGGTCAACACGGGCAGCACCTGCTCGGAAAAATAGCCTTTCAGCTGCCGCCGCGCCTCGGGCGCGAGTTCGTCGGGGCGGCGCAGATGGATGTTGTGATGCGCCAGTTCGGGGATGAGTTCGTCGAGCAGACACTCGCTCTGGGCACGGATCATCCGCTGGATCTTACGCCGCGCTTTGGCGAGCTGTTTTTCGGCAGTGTTCCCGGCGGGATCGGGGAAGTCGTTGCCGGAGCGCACCAACTGGCGCAGTCCGGCGATCCGGACCATGAAGAACTCGTCGAGATTGCCGCCCGTGATCGCGAGGAACTTGATGCGCTCCAGAAGCGGATTGGCGGGCAGACCCGCCTCGAAGAGGACCCGCGAATTGAAGTCGAGCCACGACAGGTCGCGGCTCATGAACAGATCGCGCTCTTCGCGGGCGGAGCGCTCCGGTCCGTGCGCGCCTTTCATGACCACTCCGCCTCGGCGAAACGCGGCCGCAGACCGAACACCCGGACGAACAGCTCCGCGTGGCGCGCGAGCAGCGACCGGTCGGCCCCGCCCGCGGCGGAGCGCGGCGTGATCAGGAACTCGCCGCCCGCGATGTTGAGCCGCGGATCGTCAAGCGCGGCGCGGGACTCCGACAACGCCGCCGCCACGCGCAGCAGCGCCGCCAGTTTGAAGAGCGTCGGCCGGTGTTCCGGCGGCAGCGCCGCCGATACCGGGGCGGGTATGGCGTCGCCGTTGCCGGAGCACAATACCGTCGCGGCGAGCAGCCGCCGTTCGTCGTCGCCGATCCCCGGCAGCTGCAGATGTCCGATAAAATAGGCGCTGTGGCGTTCGCGCTCGCGGCAGTCGATCAGGTTCCCGATGTCGCGCAACCGCGCCGCGCCTTCGAGCAACGGCAGCGAGCGCTCCGGCATGGTGACGCGCGTCCGCAGTTTTTTCCACAGCGCGGCGGCAAGGCGGGCGGTGCGCTCCGCACGTTCCGGATCGACCGCGAAGCGCCCCGCGGCAGCACGCGACACCCCCGCGAAATCGGCGGCGAAGCACTCCGGATCGGCGGCGCCGCCGCCGAATTCCGGCAACTCCGCCAGAAGCGCGCTCCGCGTGGTGAAGCCGGGAACAAAAATGCCGTCGCAGACGAATTCCCCCGTCAGGAGGCCGATGGCGCCATACGCGCAAGCGGCATCGGCGTCGCTCCCGCGGTACTCCGGCGGGCACCCTTCCGGCAGCCGGACGGCGGAATCCAGCGCCGCTTCTCCCGCGCCCGTCTCCCGGGCGAAGCGCCGCGCGCCCTTGCCCGACACGAAGAGCGAGACCGGAAGCGTTCCCACTATCGGCTGCAGCCGTCTCACCGCGCCGGAGGCGGCGATCGCCGCGGCGATCGCCCGCGCGCAGTCGCCGGGAGCCTCCGCCGGAGGCAGCCGGTCGCGCCCCGCCGGGATCTCCTCGCCGAAGCACAATACGCCGCGTTCGAAGTACACGAGGAACAGCGATCCGGCGCCGATGTGCGCCCCGAGCACCCGCGCATCGGGGGCGATGCCCGCGGCGGGGAAGGCTCTGCGCATCGCGGATGCCGCGAGATAACACTCGCGCGCGGACTCGAATATCTCCAGCGTTACTCCGCCCGAGTCGCGCAGCCGGTCGGCGACGAGTTCCCGGTTGGCGGCCTCGCGCAACGCGCTCGTGGCGAAGGCGCGCACCGGGATCGATCCGTACTCGTCGAGCTTACGCCGGTAGTCCGCCATGATCGTACACAGCAGCGCCATTTCGCCGGGCGGCACTTCGCCCCGGCGGAAGACTTCGCGGCCGAGATCGACGTCGCGGGTCAGGCTCTCCAGCAGGACCGCCTTCCCGTCGGCGGGACGCTGAAAGAGATCCATCCGCGCCGCGTGGGAACCGACGTCGATCACCGCCGCCTGAATGACCTGACGGCGTTCCTTCTTCATAACTTGCTGAAAAACGACGTGGTGTCGGGATTGTAGTAGGCGTAGTTCTTCTTGGCGTACTTGGCGATGCCGTGCGCGGTGTACGGATCGATCCCCACCCGCAGCGTCACCCAGTTGCGGTTGTTCTCATCCGGTTCGCCCGGTATGAAGTTGGTCATGTGGCGGCCGTCCACGACCAGCACCACCTGCTGATCGCGGTGGTTGCCGACGAGGATGTCCCACTGGAGCTTGCCGGGACGGTCCATCCGGAATTTGAGGTCGCAGACGTCCGGGTTGCCGGGACGCGCCACCACCCGCGCCTCCTTGATGTGCTGGCTGCCGAAGTACTGATTGCGGTTGATCCAGATCGACTCGCCCGAGGCGGTCTGCAGTTCGCGCTCCAGCCGCGAGGCGCGGGGATATTCGACGATCCCGAAGATGCCGACCACGAAGCGCGCCTCGTAATTTTCTCCGTTGGGATCGTCGGTGTTGACGGCGTTGTCCGGATCCATCGCCTCCATGAAAAGTTCGCAGCCGCACAGCGAAAACGCCAACGCCAACAATGGGAGCACCCGCAGCAGTTTCTTAAACATAAAACATCGCGTCCTTAAATCAATGATATGTTGTCAAAGTTCCAATGCGCATGTATATTAACCCCGATTTGAATATTTTTCCACCTGCGGAACACAAAAAAATGCTAAAATATGCGGTTATCGGCCATCCCGTCGGGCACAGCCGCTCGCCGGGGATGCAGAATGCGGCCTTTTCCCGGTGCGGCATCGACGCGGAGTATCTGAAGTTCGAAGTCGCACCGGAGGAGCTCCCGGAGTTCCTGCGCTTCGCAAAAAAACACCTCGCCGGATTCAACCTGACCGTCCCGCACAAGCAGATCGTACTGCCCCATATCGACGAGATCGACCCCGAAGCGGCGAGGATCGGCAGCGTGAACACCGTCAAGGTCCTCCCCGGCGGAAAACTCGCGGGGTGCTCCACCGACGGCGTCGGCTTCGAAGAGGCGGTGCGTTACCGGCTCGGCATGGAACTTTCCGGCAGGTCGTGCCTGCTTCTCGGATGCGGCGGCGCCGCGCGCGCGGTCGCTTTCCGGGCGATCGGCAGCGGCGCCGCGCGCCTCGTGATCGCCAACCGCAGCGTCGGACGCGCCGAAGCGCTCGCCGCCGAATTGGGAGGAAAAACCGGGGTCTGCGCCCTCGACAACCGCGACCGCCTCGCCGCAGCGCTCCGCGACGCCGATCTGCTGATCCAGGCGACCAGTCTGGGGCTTCACGCCGACGACGCGCCGCCGATCGATCCCGAGCTGCTCGGGATCAATCCGCGTCTCGCGGTGATCGACCTCGTCTATCTGCCGACCAAACTGCTCCGGAAAGCGGCGGCACTGCATCTCAACGCCTGCGACGGCAAGGAGATGCTGCTGCGGCAGGGCGCGGCGAGTTTCCGCTTCTGGACCGGGGTCGAACCGCCCGTGGAGGCGATGCGCTCCGGCATGGAGCACGACCGCGCCGATGCTCCGCCCTCCGAGTGGCGCCGTCAGGCGTAGTATCGCGCTTTGCCGTTGTCGTTCCGACGCCCTCCCCGCATGATGCCGGGGCGGGCGTTTTTTTTCATCTTTTTGCTGCCGCTCCCGTTATGGCGTTGACATCCGTCGCTCCACCAAAGACCGTCGTCAACACCAGAAGAGGAGCGGATGATGAAAATTTATTACTACAACCTCGACGACGCGGGGTTCTTCGACGCCGTCGGCGAAAAGATCACGCGCTGTGTGCCGGAACTGTACTATCAGGAACACGCCGTCTGGAAGATATTCCTGCGCGACCGGGACAACCATAAATACGATTTCTCCGGGATCGTCGCGTGGAACGCCGCGGTCGACCGCGATTTTTCTTCGGAGTCGGCGCCGATGTGCCGCGCCGGAGACGCCGACATCTCCGTCAACGACAGCGATGGCAGCGTAACGGTACATCTCGACGCGAACACGGCGGAATTTCTCGCCGCAGTCGACGGGCTCGTCGGAAAGATCGCCTACTTCGAGTTGTGCGGACTCGATGGGACCGGCAAACGCCGGCTGTGCCTGTGTTTCGAGATCCGCGCCCGCATGGCGGTCGACCCCGATCCCGCCGTCGCGCCGCAGGTCCACGACACGCTGGCGACCAAGGTCTACACCGACTTGGCGATCTCGGGAGCGCTGGTCGACTATCCGACCAGTTCCGGCGCCCGCGTCATCGCTTCTGAGGTCGTCGGTTCCAGCGGCTACGTCACCTCGAGCGGAGCGGCGGCAATCGCCTCCGGCGCGGCGTTGAGCGCCGCCCGCGGCGCGATCTTCAGCAATACCGAGATCGACACGACCGTCGGCGAGTATCATTTGACCTACACCTCGTCCGGCGGGCTGCTCGTTTCCGGCAGCGGCGGCGAAGTCGTGAACATCGCCTCCGGCGCGATCATCGCCTCCGGCGCGAGCGGCGAAAGCGTGGTGCTGTCCGGCGGAACGGCAAAGTTGATGAACGAATATGACTTTATTCAGCAATACATCGCGGTACATTCGGACGGAATAGACATTTTGGCGAGCGATCCCGGTCGCAATGTCAACATCTCGTGTGCTGCCGGGATTGTCACCGTCAACTCCCGCCCGGTGCTTACGCAACTCGAAAGTGCGACCGATACGGAAACCACCAGCGCGAGCTTCGACGTGTTGGAGGGAGGCACGAGTTACGTCTACACGCAGCCGCTGACGAACCTCGACATCGCCAGTGTCACATCCGACTGCGACGCAACGATCAAATTCACGGCGGGAGCGAGTCTTTCCGGCATCGGGCTGCCGTCATCGTGCTACTTCACCGGAGAAAGCGCGTTCACGTCGGGGTCGCACTATCTCGCCGCGTTCAATGGCGCGGATGTCGTAATCATCGAGCAGCAGAAACTTTCCGAGGCGTGACATGACGAGGACATTTTACAACGCCATGCTCGGCGCGGCTATAACCGTCGAAACCCCGATTGACGGGCAGACCGGCGTATGGCTGAAAGAGGGTGGCGTGACGCTGTCAAGCGCCATGAAGATGACCGGCGCGACGGTCGCCTCCGGGCAGTCGCAGATGGTGTACAATCGAGGCGTCGCTTCCGCATGTATTGTTTCCTCCGGAGGCTCTGTGACCGTCTACTCGGGAGGCATAGCGCGCGACTGCGCCGATAACTGGCGAATCTATGTTTCCAACGGTGGCAGCGCAGACAGCGTGACGGTGGGAGCCAACGCCCAATGTAACGGCCTTCCCGGCGGCACGATCACAAACTTGGTCGTATCTTCCAATGGTCGGTTCACTCTCCAAAGTGGATCTCTGTTATCCGGCGGCACGGTGCTCGCTGGAGCTGCCTACTGCTGGGTACTCGACGGTGCGTCAGCGGTGAATGTCAGCTGTTACATCGGTCGGCTTGCGCTATCTGCGGGTGCTCACGTCAGCGGGGTGTCGATGTTCGCGGGGAACTTCGCCCAAAACGTCGCCCCCGCGTCTGGCATCTGGATCGGCTCCGGTGCATCAGCGACCGCATCTAACGGCGCATGGTACGATGGCGTTACTATTACCAGCGGCGGCTCGTTGGTCGTACATTCCGGCGGGACGGCGCTCGCCGTGACGAGCAACGCCGGAGCAATCGTTGCGGTGAGTTCAGGCGGGTATATCGAATACGCATAACGCGCTGCGCGCCAATGATGAATGACGAGAAATGAAATAAGGGGATCGAAGCTATGATGTGGATCAAAAACGGAAAGATTTATTCGGGCGGCGGAATTTGCGTCGGCAACATGTGGTACAGCAATCCGATCGAAGCGGGCGCGAGGATACGATGAATAACATCACCGTCACACTGCACCGCGAAGACCAACGCGGCAACGTCGCCGACACCACGTTCCCGAACCGCGTCGTTTTCGGCGGGAAGTCGTTTCTGATCCCGCGCCACTTCCGGAGCGACGGGGCGAGCGTGCCGCGGTTGTTCTGGCGCGTGGTGTTCCCGCCGACCGCGCCGGAAGCGGCGGCGGCGGGTATCTGCCACGACTTCATCTACCGGACGCAGCCCGCCGACTGGACGAGGTCGGAGGCTGACCGGATGCTGCTCGCGCTGCTGATCGAATTCGGCACGCCGATCCGTTCCGCGCTTATGGCGTATTGCGCGGTGCGGGCGTTCGGGTGGATCGCATGGCTGGACAACGGGGTCCGACTCATGACGGAAGCAGCCGAAAAATGAACGTCACTTGGGAAATGATCGCCGGTTTTGCCGCCGTATTGGCGGCGATGGGCTCCGGCTTCGCGTGGCTGGCGCGCAAGTTCGACCGTCTCACCGGCAAGATCGGCAGGATCGACAAGAAGAAAGTTTCGCATAAGACGTGTATCGAACGACGCAAGGAGTGTCCCTGCGTCGCGGAGTTCAACCGGAAATTGAAAGGCAGATGAAAATGGCGAAATGCAATGCCAAGTGCGAAGTCTACAGCCGCGTGACGGGCTATTTCCGTCCGGTGGCGAACTGGAACAAGGGCAAGAAGGCGGAGTTTTCCGACCGCAAGGTGTTCAAAGTGGCGGGGGCGGTCGCGGCTTGCCTGACCCTCGCGGGGTGCGGCACCGCGCAGACGCTCGCCGCTGGAGTGGCGGAAAAATCGCTCTCGGGCAGCGGTACGGTGGCGATCCAGCGCGTCGGCATCGACGACGAGACGAAGACGCCGGTACTGAAATCCACGGTCATCACCGGCGATTACGCGAGCGCCCGCAACGGCGATTACGCCTTGCAGTACCGCCGCCGCAAAAGTCCGTCGATCTTCAACGCCGAAGCGATCACCGAAGAAGTGACGATCAACTACATCGGCACGAAGGAATACGCCGCCACCGCGCTCGACCTCGCCAGAAAGGACGCAAAAACGGCGGCGGAACATCCCGCCGCCGTGCAGTAAATCTTACCGGCGATACAGCGAATTGCCTTGGCTGTCGATCGCCACGATCACCGGAAAATCTTCGACCTCGAGGCGGTAGACCGCTTCGGGGCCGAGTTCCGGAAACGCGATCAAATCGCACTTGCGGATGCGCTGGGCGATCAGCGCCCCCGCCCCGCCCGTGGCGGCGAAGTAGACGACCCCGTACTTCTTCATCGCGGCGACGACTTCATCCGACCGGTTGCCCTTGCCGATCATCCCGCGCAGACCGGTGCGCGCGATCAACTCGGGCGAATAGGGGTCCATGCGGTAACTGGTGGTCGGTCCCGCGCTGCCGATCGGCCGTCCCGGAGGCGCCGGACACGGCCCGACGAAGTAGATGATCTGATCCCGGAGTTCCATCGGCAGCGCTTCTCCCGCTTCCAGCATGGCGAGGAGTTTTTTGTGCGCGGCGTCGCGCCCGGTGTAGATGACCCCGGAGATGGCGACGGTATCGCCCGCGGCAAGTTCGCGCACCGCGGATTCGGACAACGGAGTGACAAGTTTCTTCATCATGACGCTTTCCCTACAGCACCGCCTCGGCGTGGCGGGCGGCGTGACAGTTGAGGTTGACGGCGACGGGCAGGCTCGCCAGATGGCAGGGATGCGCTTCGACATGCACGTCGAGACAGCTGACGCTGCCGCCCAGCCCCTGCGGACCGACCCCGGTCGCATTGAGCATCCCGAGCAGTTCCTCCTCGAAGGCGGCGTAGCGGGGATCGGTGTTGCGAACCCCCAGCGGACGCAGCAGCGCCCGTTTGGCGAGGAACGCACAGTACTCCATCGTGCCGCCCAGGCCCACGCCGACCACCGTGGGCGGGCAGGGATTGCCGCCGGCGTTCTTCACGGTGTCGATGATGAACTTGACGACGCCCTCCCTGCCGTCGGCGGGGCGGAGCATCTTCAGCGCGCTCATGTTTTCGCTGCCGCCGCCCTTGGGCGCCAGCGTGATCTTCAACTGCTCGCCGGGTACGAGTTTCAGATGGATCACCGCCGGGGTGTTGTCGAAGGTGTTGGTGCGCTCGAAGAGCGGATCCTTGAGGATCGACTTGCGCAGGAAAAAGCGTTTGTAGCCGCGGCGGGTCCCCTCGTTCAGCGCCGCGTAGATGTCGCCGCGGTCAAGGGACAGATGGTCGCCGTACTCGACGAACCACACCGCGAAGCCGGTATCCTGACAGAGCGGCAGCCGTTCCCGCGCGGCGATCTCGGCATTTTCCAGATACTGGCGGAAGAACTCTCTGCCGTGTTCGGTTCTTTCCTGCCGGGCGCACTCGCCGATGCGCTCCAGTACGTCGGGCGGCAGATCGCAGGCGGCGCGGCCGCAAAGTTCCTCCGCGGCGGCGACCACCCGGTCGAATTCGATAGTCCTCATTTCGTCCTCATCATGAAAAAGGTTCAGGGTCGTTTCGTGTATTCGCACGCGAGCCGGGCGGCGGTTTCGACGCACTTCGCGCAGGGCACGGCGAAAACTTTCTTCAATTCGGCGCACTTGTCCGAGCCGAGCCCGGAAACGAATTTTTCGCGCACCGCCTCGGCATTGTCCGCGCCCGCGATCAGCATCGCCGCGTGAAGCGCTCCGCACAAATTTCCGGGCGCGTGACCGCCGCCGCAGGCCGCGAGTTCCGGCAGCAGATCGTCCCGGTCCAATCCTCCGGCGACCGACTGCGCGCAGTTGTGCTTCCGGGGCGTCGCCGTGAAAAGTTCCAATGCTTTGTCCATCATAAGATCCTTAATGTTCGGGAGGTTGATCCGCTATATAATATACCGCGCGCCCCGGATTGTCAAGCGGGAAACGTCACGTTGACGTCTCCCCGCGCGCCAGCCGGGCAAGTTCCGCGATCTCCGCCGCCCAGCGGGTGTCGTCGGGGGTCTCGAGGATGAGCGGAATGCCGTCTAACCGCGGATCCGCCATCAGCTGCGCGAAGCACTCCCACTTGAGCGCGCCGTCGCCCAACGGGGCGTGGCGGTCGAGGTGCCCGCCGCACACTCCCTGCGCGTCGTTGAGGTGCATGCCGCGGAGTTTGTCGAAACCGACTTTTTCGCCGAACTCCGCCAGAAAGTCGTCCCGACCGGACGGAGTGTCGAGCGCGTACCCGGCGGCGAAGGCGTGGCAGGTATCGAGGCAGACCCCGACCCGTTCCGGCATACCGACGAGTTCCATCATTTTGGCGAGCTGCGCGAAGTTTGCGCCGAGACAGGAGCCCTGCCCCGCCGTGTTCTCGAAGACGGCGACGATCTCCGGCACGGCTTCGAGCGCCGCGCGCACGCCGGATGCGACGAACTCCATGCCGGTTTCGTCGCTCACTTCCCTCTTGGTGCTGCCGGGGTGGAAGTTCAGGAGTTTCAGCCCGAGTTCGTGACAGCGGCGCATCTCGTCGGTGAAGGCGTCGACCGCGCTCCGGCGTTTTTCGTCGTCCGGCTGGGCGAGGTTGATGAGGTAGCCGTCGTGGGGCAGCACGTGCTCCGGCGCGATCCCCGCCGCGCGCAGATTGGCGGCGAAGGCGCTTTTGTCCGCGTCGGCGAGCGGCGCCGCCTTCCACTGGCGCTGGTTCTTGGTGAACATCGCGAAGGCGGTACCTCCGATGGCTTTCGCGTTGACGGGAGCGTTGGCGACGCCCCCCGCGATACTGACATGTGCTCCGATGAATTTCATGCCGCACCTCTCACATCACGAATTTGACGCCGGGAACTTCCGCAAGTTTGTGCGCGAGCGCCTCGGCTTCGGCTTTGCTTTTGACTTCGGCGCGGGCGCGCAGCGCCAAGTACTTGCCCGAAGAACTCTTTTCGCCGTCGGCAAGTTCGGCGCGTTCGTCCTGCTCCGCGAGGATGACGCCGATCAGCTGGCGCGCCGCTTCGAGCATACCGGATTCGATGAACACGCGGTACTCCCAGCGCGCCGGATAGGTGATCTCGTTTTTGTTCATGGCGTATGCCCTTTCTATTGCTTCAAAAAAGCGTCCCGCAGATACGAACGCCATCCGCGCCCGAGCGCGAAATACTCCCGCCACAGCGCACAGCCGGGAAACAGCCGCCGCCAGTTGCGCCGCTTCCTTACCGCGACCCGCCGCCGGAAGTAACGGGCGAAACGCATGAGGAACTCCCGGTTGCGCTCCGGCATATCGAGCGCCGCCGCCGCGCGTTCGAAGCGGTACAAAGCCCGCGCGAACTCCGCGACGCCGTCGCTGCCGGGTCCCCGGAGCTGCCGCCATCTGCCGGTGACCGAATCGTTGTCCAAAAGCTCGCAATTGGCGGTGTTGCCGCCGTGCAGCCGGTGACGGCACAGCACCTCGCCGAGCGGAGAAACGGCGTCGAGCGCCGCCGCCGTCTTCGCCATGAGTCCGTCGTACAGCCACGGCGGGCACTCCTCCGGGACGAGTTTACGGAACCCGCTCCGGATCGCCGTGTCGTGACCGGAAGCGACGATCCGCTCGCTCAGATAAGCGGCGAACAGCCCCCGCTTCGGCGTATCGCGCACCGCGCGGAAGAGCGCCGCGTCGCGCCGCGGGGAGCCGTCCGTCCCGATCTCCTCGCTCAACGAATGGACGAGCTGAAGTTCCGGGTGTCCGCGAAACACCCGCAGCGTATGCGCGATCTTATCCGGCAGCCACTCGTCATCCTGATCGCAGAAGAAAATGATGTCTCCCGCGGCGCGGTGCATCAATTGCCGCATGTTGCCGTTGACGCCGAGACGACGCGGATTGACCGACGTTACGAAGCACGTCCCCGGCGGCACTTCGCCGCGCAGCGTTTCCGCAACGGCGGCGGTCTCCCCCGCCGGGTCGTCATCGGCGAGCAATATTTCGTCCGGAACGCGCGTCTGGGCGAAGAGCGAACGCAACTGCCCGGCGATGAAACGCCCGCCGTGCCGCGCCGCGATCACCACCGACACCGTTTCGCTCATCTCTGTTTCCAGTAGGGCGAGATCTCGCGCAGGCGCGCGATGATAGGCGGCAGCACTTCGACCGTTCTGTCGATGTCGGCGTCCGTGTTGTACTTGGAGAGGCTGAAGCGGATCGTCCCGTGCGCCGAACTGTAGGGCACCCCCATCGCCTTGAGGACGTGCGACGGTTCCAGACTGCCCGTCGTGCACGCCGACCCGCTCGACGCGCAGATGTGGTGCATGTCGAGATACATGAGGATCGATTCGCCTTCGATGTACTTGAAGCTGATGGAACTCGTGTTGGGCAGCCGGTGTTCCATGTCTCCGTTCACATGTACTTCGGGAATGTTTGCGAGCACTCCCGCCTCCAATTTGTCGCGCAGCCGCGCCAATTCGCGGCGCTCGTCATCCAGCACGGCTTTCGCCATGCGGCACGCTTCCCCGAGCCCGACGCACGAGGCGACGTTCTCGGTGCCGCCGCGCCGCATCCGCTCCTGATGGCCGCCCAGGATCAGCGGCGCGAACGGGATGCCCCGCCGCGCGAAGAGCGCGCCCACCCCTTTGGGGGCGTGGAGCTTGTGCCCGGATATGGAAAGGTAGTCCGCCTGCAGGTCGTCGACGTCGATGAACTCCTTGCCCGCCGCCTGCACCGCGTCGGTGTGAAACAGCGCTCCGGCGGCGTGGGCGATGCGGCACGCCTCGCGGATCGGGAATATCGTGCCGGTCTCGTTGTTCGCCCACATCAAGGTCACGAGCGCGGTGTCGCGGTCGACGGCGCGTTCGAGGACGCCGAGGTCGAGCTGTCCCTTTCCGTCCACCGGGAGCAGCACGACTTCGTACCCGCGGCGCTCCCACTCCTTGAGGCAGCTCAGCACTCCGGGGTGTTCGACCGCGCTCGACACGATGCGTTTGCGGTCGGGACGCGCCGCCAGCGCGGCATGGATCGCCGCGTTGTCGCCCTCGGAACCGCAGCTCGTGAAGATGATCTCGCTCGCACAGTCGTCGCGGTCGCGGTAATGCGCGCCCAGAAGTTCCGCAATGTGCCGCCGCGCCTGTTCGATGTCGGCGGCGACCTCGCCGCCGAAGCGGTGGATGCTCGACGGGTTGCCGTAGCGGTCGCAGAAGAACGGCAGCATCGCCTCCAGCACCTCGGGGGCGACCCGGGTGGTGGCGTTGTTGTCCAGATATATGACTTTTTCGTTCATTTTCACACCTGCGCACATAAAACCAGTGCAAGAATACAATATACACAAAAAAGCGGTAAAAGTCAACAGTTTTTGCGGGAGCGGGCTTGCATTGCGCGTACTTCCGGGGTAAATTCCGCCGATGTGACGAACAGCAAAAAGAAACACCGGGAAAGGTCGATCATGCTTTACCTCGACAACGCGGCGGCGGCGTCGCCGGAAGCGGAGGTGCTGGAGTTCGCCCGGACGCTCTGGGAAAACGATTTCGCCAATCAGGAATCCGGTCATGCCCTCGGCTTCGCCCTGCGGCAGAAGATTTTGGCGGCGGAGTCGGCGCTGTCGCGTACCTTCTGGGGTCGCGAGGGCGGCCGGGCGGTCTGGGGCGCGAGCTGTACGGAGCTGTTCCAATTGGTCGCGGCATCGCCGCTCGTCGCGGGACGGCGCGTGGTGTCGAGCGTATTGGAGCATCCGGCGCTCGACGCCGCGCTCCGGCGCGAGGCGAAAGAAGTGATCCGGCTGCGCCCGGAGCGCACGGCTAAACTGGTCGCGGAAACCGTACCGGGCGACGTCTCGCTCGTCGCATTACACCAGGTGCAGAGCGAACTCGGCGCGGTGCAGGATCTGTCGACGCTGTTTGCCGCGTATCCGGGGGCGGTGCGCTTCGCCGACGCCGCGCAGGGGGCGGGCAAGCTGCCGTTTCCCGACGCGGACATCGTCGCCGTTTCCGGCGCCAAACTCGGCGTCCCCGGCGGCGGTGCGGCGCTGCTCTTGCGCCCGAATTGGGAGGGCGCGGCGAAGTTCGCCGCGTTCGCGGCGGACTACCGCAGGCGCGACCACCGGCTGTCGCGGGTGCACCCCGCGATCCCGCAGCTCATCGCGTTCGCGGCGGAGCGCCGGGCGAACGCGATGGAGCAGGCGGCGGAGGCCGCACGCAAGTTCGATCTCGCCGTGCGCTCGCGCCTCGACGGAACGAAGGTGCGCCCGACGCTCCGCCCGGAGGATGCTTCGCCCTTCATCCTGCATCTGAGTTGTCCGGGGATGCAGGGGGCGGTGCTGATGCGGATGCTCTCGGAAGAAAACGTGATGGTGAGCGCCGGAAGCGCCTGCGCCGCCGAGAGCCGCGATCCCTCGCCCGCGCTGCTGGCGCTCGGTTACTCCCGGAGCGCCGCCTACGGCGCGCTGCGGATCAGCGTCGGGTGGCAGATCGCCCCGGAGAGTGCGGATATTTTGCTTTCCGCACTGGAAAAGGTGTTGCAAAATTACTGATGAAATGATATTTTTATCGCGGCTCCGGGGGAGCGCGGCAACGCCGGTCCTCCGGCAGAACTAAACGCAAATTCAACTTCGAATTCATACATAGGGGGCGAAACGACATGAAACGATTTACCTTGATGCTGGTGCTGTGCTTGGCGGCGGTCGCGACCTTCGCGGGACCGGCGCGGATAAATGTGATAAAACAGGCGGAGGAAAATCCGAAGATCGCTTTCAAGGGACTCGCGGACGATCCGGCGCTGTCGCGCGAAGTGGAAAACTTCCTCAAGGTCTGCGGCTGGTTCGATCTGGCGCGTTCCGGGCGCGCCGACTACACGCTGGAACTGCAGCGCGAGGGCGGCGCGGTCAAGGCGGATCTCGCGATCGGCGGCGCGCCGGTCGAATCGTGGCGCTTCCGCAATCTGCGCGACCCGCGGGCGGCGGCGAAACTGATCGTCGACACGCTGATCGAACGCAGCTTCAAGGAGTTGAAGGTCAGATCGTTCTGCACCTCGCGCATCGCATTCTGCGCCGAGACCTCGCCGGGAGTGCGCAACATCTTCCTCTGCGACATCGACGGACGCAGCGTCGAACAGCTGACTCGTTTCCGTTCGCTCTGCGTCGAACCGTGCTGGAACCCGTCGGGGGCGAGCGTGTTCTACTCCAAGTACTCCCGCTCCGGGATCGACGTGATCGAAACCACCGTCGGTCCCCGGCAGATGAGCCGCATCGTTTCGTCGTTCCGCGGCATCAACGCGGGCGCGGCGGTCAGTCCCGACGGCCGCCGGATGGCGGTGATATTGAGCTTCGACCACATGGTCGATCTCTACATCATGGACATCCGCACCCGCAAACTCGTCCGGCTGACCAAGGGGATGCCGGTCGAGGCCTCGCCCTGCTGGAGCCCCGACGGCCGTCAGATCGCCTACGTCAGCGATGAAAGCGGCGTGCCGCGCATCCAGGTGGTCGGCGTCGACGGGCGCGGCCGGAAGCGTCTGCCCACCATCGGCTCGGACGCGGTCACGCCCGACTGGTCCGGCGACGGGCAGATCGTCTTCGCGTCGCGGGTGAACGGCAGTTACACCCTCGGCGTCTACGATCCGCAAAGCGGCAAGTGCCGCCGCGTCACCAACGAACCCGGCAGCTGGGAATCCCCCGCGTGGGCGGCGGACAACCGGCAGGTGGTCTGCAAACGCACCCTCGGCGGCAAGTCCGGCTTGTTCGTGGTCGACACGCGTACCGGCAGGATCCGCGAACTACTGAGCACCGGCTATCCGCTGTCGATGCCCGCGTGGTCGCCGTGCGCGCCGGCGCGGAAGTGACGAGTTGTCGGGAGCATGCGGTCATCATGGACATCGACCCCGAGGCATATTTCGATAACCTCAACATGTTCGGCATCCGGCTCGGGCTGGAGGCAACGCGGGAACTCGCGCGCCGCTGCGGCGATCCGGAACGGAAACTGAAATTCATCCACCTCGCCGGGACCAACGGCAAAGGCTCCACCGGGGCGATGCTCGAATGCGCGCTGCGGAGCGCGGGGCTGAAGACCGGCTTCTACACTTCGCCGCATCTGGTGTATCTGCGCGAACGCTTCCGCATCGCCGGCAGAGCGGTCGGCGAAGCGCGCTTCGCCAAGGCGGTGCGGGAGATCGCCGAAAGCGCCGCGGGCGGCAACTTCAGCTATTTCGAGACCGCCACCGTGCTCGCCGCCAAACTCTTTGCCGAAGAAAAGTGCGACGTCGTCGTCTGGGAGACCGGCATGGGCGGACGCCTCGACGCGACCAACATCGTCACCCCGCTCGCGAGCGTGATCACCAACATCGCCTTCGACCACATGCACGCACTCGGCAACACCCTCGCCGCGATCGCCGGAGAAAAGGCGGGGATCGTCAAACCGGGGGTGCCGGTCTTCCTCGGCGTGATGCCCGACGAGGCGCGGCAGGTGATCGAGGCGCGCGCGAAGGAGTTGGATTCGCCATGCTTCGGCCCCGGAGAAGCGGAGCCGGAACATCCGGTCTTCGCACCGGGCGCCGACGGCAGGGTGCGCCAGTGCTTCGACTACGCGGGACGGCGGATCGAACTGCCGCTCCTGGGGCGGATGCAGCGGAGGAACTTCCGCATCGTGTACGCGGTGCTGCGGGAACTCGCGCCGCAGTTGGGGATCGACTTCGGCCGGGCGCTCGACGGTCTGCGCGACACCCGGTGGCCGGCGCGTTTCCAGCAGCTCGACGCGCATCTGCTGGTCGACGGCGCGCACAATCCGGACGGTATCGCCGCGCTCTTGGAGGCGCTCGACGAGGTGCGCCCGGGAGAAAAATTCCCGGTGATCTACGCCGCCTTCAAGGACAAGCATGTGGAGCACTGCCTGCCGGAACTCGCCAAAAAGGCGTCGCACTTCTACTTCACGCCGCTCGCCGCGGAAGGGCGGGCGAGCCATTCGGGCGCGGAGCTGGGGGCGTTGCTGCGCAACTGGAGCGACGTGCCGTTCACGGCATGTACGAACGCGGAAGAAGCATTGCGGCGGGCGCGGG
>CACZPY010000222.1 GCA_902783135.1 uncultured bacterium | reverse complement strand
GGAAGTCGAAGTATTTGCTGTTCCACTTGGGGTTGAAGTTGAAGAAGTCGGTGCGGCTCGAATGCGACCCGTCGATGCCCGCGGCGAAGGTGCTCGCCCAGTTGTTGCGGTAGCGGCCGCCGACCGAGAAGAGGTCCACGCCGTCGTTGTTCTTCCAGCTCTGGAAGTCCACGCCGAGCTTGTCGTCGTTCTCGGTGCTGACTTCGAGCAGCTGGTAAGTGAGACGGATCTCCGGCATCGGCCGGTCATATTGATCGAGCTGCCGCCGGATGTTTTCCAAACTCCACGGCGGAGCGGCGATGAAGAGCGCGTTGAGTCCGCCGTCCACCACCAGCCGGTCGGTGCCGCCGGTGAACTCCATATCGTTGCCGACCGCGCCGACTTTCTCCACCATCTCCTTCAGGTTCGCCGCGGCGTTGACCTTGGGGAAGTAGATGAATTGCGGACGGCCGGGCGAAAAACTGATCCCCGGCTTGTCCAAACGCTCGATGATCTCGTCGATGCTGTCGCCGGTCCCGGTCTTCCGGAAGCGGTAATCCTCGGCGGATACCAGCAGCACGCCGCGCCCGTCGTTGAACTTGACCGCGTCGACCTGTACCGGGTTGCCGATGATCTTGGTTCCCTGGACCACGCTCAGGAGATACCCGCGCAGGGCGTAGGGCTCCGCGTGCTTCAGGGTGTAGAGCTTGGTGATGACGAAGGGGTCGGTGTTGCTGCGCACGAAGCGGATCGCCTTCTCCGAATCCTTGACGTTGACCCGCAGCTGGGTCTGCACCGTGCTGCTGCCGTATCCGGCGCTCGGGATATTGGCGTTCGCCTTGATCGTGCCGGGTATGGCTTTGGGCGTGAGCGTCACGTCCTCCGCCCACAGCGGCGCGGAGAACGCCGCGGCGGTGAAAAGAATGGTCTTTATGGTATTCATGGATGATGTTCCCTTCGCGGATTACAAGTTGGAGGCGACTTCGCGGCTGACCGGCTGAGGCGGTTTGGCGTCGGGATGCACCAGATTCGCCTCGGCGGTCACGATGATGTAGGTACGTTCCTTTATGGTCGTGGTCGTGCCGAAGAGATATTTCAGCACCGGGATCTTGACCAGGAACGGTATGCCGACCGTCTGCTCGACATCCTGCTCGCGGACGTAGGTCGCAAGCAGTTTCTCGGTTTTGAAGCCGAGCGTGAGTTCGCCGGAAACCGTGCTCGCGTTGCCGAGTTCGTCGCCGCGGTTGCTCTTTTCCGTGACGGTCTTGGAGTCAAGCTCGTAGGCGAAAACCACGCCGCCGTTGTTCTTCTTGTAGAACGCCTCGGTCGACGGGATCCAGCCGCGGGTGCCGATCTCCGCCGGGTCCGCTCCGAAGCAGATCACCGGATTGGTGACCGTCAGTTTCAGTGTGCTGTCGCCGCCCGTCACGACGTTGGTCCTGTCGTCGTCGTCCTTGCGGATGCTCTCATATCCGGGGGTCAGAATAGCCGTGTAGACCTTCGGCAGATGGGTGTTCAGCGCCGGATCGTCGTAGACCGCCGTGTTGACGAAGGTCAGATCGGCGTGCGCGGCGAGTTTCGCGTTGCCGGACTGCTGCAGCACCCGCACGAAACTCAAGTCGAACGCCGGAGCGGTGAAGAACGCCCCGTAGCCCCACGAGGTGGAGAAATCCTTGGCGACGTCCGCAAGTTTCCAGGAGTTGTTGATGAGCTGCCAGATCGCCTCGTTCGAGAAGATCTTGCCGCCGTCGAACCCGGCGGAAAAGATGTCCAATCCCGGACCGTTCTTCCACGCGAGGTAATCCAGACCGATGTCGCGCAGTTTGCTCTCGCGGACCTCGTAGTAGTTGAGCCGCAGATTCACCTGCGGCACGGGGCGGTCGAGGTACTTGACCCACGCGAGGGTCACCTGCGCCGCCCCCCGGTCGTCCTTCCAGTAGATGGTGTTGGTGTCCTTGTTCAAATACGCGCGACCCTCGGGAGAACCGATCGTGCCCTCGTTGACGAGCCGCACGATGTCCTCCGCCGCCCGGTAGTTGGGAACGTAGGTGATGCGCGTGATGCCGGTGCCGTCGATGATGGAGCCGGATTTGCCGGGTTTTCCGGGCTGATCCAGCCCCGCGACGAGCTCGTCGACGTAGGGAATGAAATCCTCGCCGGTCGAGACGATGATCGCCTGGGTGTTGCCCTTGGGGTAATTGACGCGCTCGAATGCCGAGGCGCGGCTGTAGCGCTTGATCGCCACCTCGATGAACGGCCGGATGTCGGTCGCCTTGAGGTGCTTGAGCACATAGACCTTGCTGACGATGCGGACCTGCCCGTCGTCCTGAAGCAGGCGGATGGTCCGTACTTCCTCTTCCTGCGGCGGCGCCGCATTCAAGAACGGCGATCCCGCGATCGTTGCCGCCAGCACGAGGGCGGTGGTTATGATTTTTTCTTTCATGTCTTATGTTCCTGTCGGTTGTTGATGTGATGTCGATTCGTACGTCGAAAATTTTTTCGTCAAGTCATTCCATGGCGGGCGACGTACAACATCGCATTCGGAACACGAAAATTTCCGGCATCGGCATGAAACGGCTTCTCTCGAAGGTGTGCATTCCTGTTTTCCTCCCCTCTCCCAACACTACTATAATGGTAATGTATCGTTAAAATGCAAAAACGGAACCCCTTCCGTTGATTACGGCATTAATATACACCCTCGGGATTATTGTGTCAAATCAAATTACGACAAAAATGGTAGATTTTTGGAAAATATTTTCTCCGCCGCCATGATTTCCGCCTTATCCGGGCGGCGGACGGAAGAAAAAACCGCCGGGCGGGGGTCGAAAAATCTACTTTTCCCGTAATCTTTTTGTTCATGGGGTTGATTTCACGCGACGACGTGGCATATTAGAAGGTGCGGAACATATCAGTGATCTCTTTTACGGAGTGAAAGTATGAAAATCTCGACCAAAGGCAGATACGGCTTGCGCATCCTGATCGATCTGGCGATGCACGATCCCGCCAAACCGCGCATGCTCAAGGACATCGCCCAGTCCCAGCAGATCTCCGAAAAATACATCAGCCGTCTGGTGATCGACCTGCGGCGGGCAAAACTGATCCGCTCGGTGCGCGGGGTCAACGGCGGGTTCCATCTGGCGAAACTGCCGGAGGAGATCACGCTGCTCGAGGTGCTGGAAACGATGGAAGGTCCGATCTCGGTGGTGGAGTGCGTGCGCTCGCCGGAAAAGTGCAAGCGTCAGACCCTCTGCCCCGCGCGCGACATCTGGGAAAGGCTCAACAGCGGCATCCGCGAACTGACGCGGGAAATAACGCTGGACGACATCCTGAACGCCTACCGGAAACGCAACGTCGAACACGGCATCTCGGATTACTGCATCTGAAGCGCCCTCCCCGAAACCTCCGGAAGCGTGGATTTTCAGTGCTTCGCGTGCTATAGTAAGCACAGGACGGGAAGATCCCATTACCACACACAACAGGAGGTGTATCGTGCATAGGGCGAAGATGGCGGCGACGGTGCTCGCGGGTCTGCTGGTGCTGACCGCATTCGGCAGAGGAAACGGCGGTGCGGCGCGGGCGGGAAGATTTTTTCTGGTGGACCAGCGGACTCAGATGCCGGTGATGAGCTGCACCATAGCGCCCGACTGGCTCGCCGGGGGAAAAACGACGTGGACCACCGAACCGGGGCAGCCGGTGCATTGGTATGTGTGGACGTTGTCTCCGGATCAGTGGACGAAACTCATCGTATCCTCGCCGCAGCTTTTGGCGGTGCCGGGACGGCTCCGGCAGGCGCCGCTGCTCCGCAATCCCGAAATACTGGCGAACACGCTGCTCGCCGGAGCGCAGCGCGACCACAATCTGAGCGGCATACGTCTGGTCGATGCGCGCTTCAACCAGTACCCGATCGACCGAAATCTGCTCGAAGCCCGGCTGCGTCAGGCGCGGGAGCGGGGGATCCGCCCCACGGATATGTACTTCACCGAACTCGTCGTTCGCGGCGAAGGATACCGCGGCGAAGAAAAGATGGAAGTTTTCTTCTCGCTGCCGATGCTGGGGATGGAAAACCGCCCCGGCATGGGTTACACTTCGATCGTGGAGATACTGCTGCCCATGTCGTTCAGCTGCCCGGCGGGCGGGGGAAAGACCGCGATGGAAATGCTGAAACGGTTGGCGGGGAGCATCCGGATGAATCCCGGGTTCATCGCCATGATCAACCGGATCACGGAACAGCGCGTCTCCAACTGGATCCGCATTCAGAACGAGATCCACGACAAGCAGATGGAGGCGGCGGCTTCCGCGTCGCGGACGCAGGACAAGGTCCGGGACATGTGGTCGCAGTACATCCGCGACGTGGATACCGTATCCGACCCGAATACCGGGAGCAAGATGCTGGTGGACAGCCGCTACGATCACGCCTGGATCAACAGCGGCGGCGAGGTGATCTATCACAATTCCGGATTCAATACGCCCAACGCGTCGACCGCCACATTCGATCCCAACAGCAACGCGCTGTTCAACCACACCGAGTGGCGGAAACTGAAGTAGCGGCGAGCCGTCCCGGTCGGACGCCGGCATCCGCGTCAATGTGAATGCAGGGCATTTTGTAGGACCGGCGGGACGATTGTGACCGGTATTACCCCAAACGTCGATACGCGGTTTCCAGCCGCGCTTACTCCGTTCGTGTCCGTTCATGTCCGTTCGGGGCGGTTGTTCCCGCGACGGCGGCCGGCATCCGCGGCAGCCCTCCGCCCATTCTCGGTATCGCATATTCAACCCAAAACGTTGGTCTTATTTGCACACGCTCGTGGCGAGGCGGTTGCCGCCGAGCGCGCAGCCGTACGTACGCGACTTTGCGCCGCTAAAGCGAAAGCGGCGCAAAAACGCCCGAAGGACTCGGGCGTTGAG
>CACZPY010000221.1 GCA_902783135.1 uncultured bacterium | reverse complement strand
CACGAACGCCACGATCATGCAGTCCAGCAGCAACGAGCTGCTGCGCTACTACATGCCGGATGCCAACCACACCACCACGATGTATCAGGATTCCACCTATGCGTTCGTGTGGGCGAACAGCGACGGCACCAAGATCAGTGCGAACATGTTCGCGCTGGACTGGGCGGACAGCAAGGACGTGCTGGCGTCTCCGCGGATCACCACGCTCCCCGGTCATACGGCGAAGATCGAGATGGTCACCGTCCGCTACTTCCCTGAGGACTGGGATACCATCGACGTGGATACCCAGTACGGCTCCGGCGTCGGGTTCTCCATCACCCGCGTCACCGCGCAGCCGAACCTGGACAAGGAAAAGAAGCTCGGTCCGAAGTTCGAGATCAAGCCGGATATCATCACCCGCGGCGACGAGAAGCTGATCAAACTGCATCTGCATTTCCCGATCGAGACCTTCGCCGACGAGTGGATCATCTACGACAACACTCAGAACGGCGGCGACAATGACGGCGATTACATCCAGATGCCGGTCTTCAACACCCGCACCATCACCTGCGACGTCGTCCTCGGCGACGGCGAGACGATCGTGCTGGGCGGCGTCGGCAAGGACGATACGAGCACGGTCAACGACAAGATCCCGATCCTCGGCGATTTGCCGATAGTCGGACGTCTGTTCCAGTCGAAGTACTCCAATGCGTCGAAGAACAATCTGCTGATCTTCCTTTCCGGACGTTTGGTCAAGCCCGACGGCTCGGCTTACAATCCGGCGAAGCAGATCGAGCGCGGACTGCCGAATTTCGGTCGTTTGGAATAGTGGAGTTTTCTGCATGTTTGCGGAACGCTTGTCGGACATGGTCCCGGCAGGGGTTCCGCTTTTTTTGACGGACGCCGTGCCGGGCGTCGAATCATTTGAAAATGGTCGAACAGCATGAAAAAAGATGAAAAACGTTCCGCCTTGGGTTATGCGGGGTTGTATGTGATCGGATTGATCGTCGGCGCGGCCAACGTGATCCCCGGCGTCTCCGGCGGTTCCATGGCATTTATTCTGGGGATCTACGAGGAGCTGCTGAACGCGATCCGCGAATTCAGTTTTCCGCGCGGTATCCGTTTGCTCTGCACCTTCAAATGGAAGGAGGCGTACCGGACGCTGCCGTGGCCGTTCATGCTGGTGCTGCTCTTGGGCATTTTAAGTGCCTCGGCGCTGCTCGCCAAGCCGATAAAGTGGATGCTGGAGCACGAGTTGGCGTTCATACTGGCATTTTTCTTCGGTTTGGTGGCGGCATCGGTCATCACCGTATTGGCGCGTATCTCCAAGTTCAGTTTCAAGCTGCTGCCCGGGCTCGTCGCCGGTACGGCGGCGGGGTGGCTGATCGTCGGTCTGACGGCGGTGCAGTCCCCCCCCGACAGTTGGTGGTATATGGTGCTCTGCGGCGCGGTAGCGATCTGCGCGATGATCCTGCCGGGGATCTCCGGCAGTTTCATACTGGTGCTGATGGGGCGCTACAAGGATGTGCTCGGGGCGATCGACAACGTGCTGCACCGCGTCGAATTCGGGCACAGCGTGCTGCTGCTCGTGTTGTTCACGATCGGCGTGGTGCTGGGGCTGGCGAGTTTCGTGCGGATCCTGTCGTGGACCTTCAAGCGTTATCGCGACATCACGATCGTGACGCTGGCGGGTTTCATGATCGGTTCGCTGCGCAAGGTCTGGCCGTGGAAGATCGACGGACTGCTCGAAAACGGCAACACCGTGCCGCAGATCGACGGCAGATTCTACATCGCGCTGGGGCTGTTGGTCGTTGGTTTTGTGCTGGTCATGGCAATCGAGGTCGCCGCGCGTTATTTCGAAAAACGGCAGAGTTCCATTACGGAATAAAAAACAGGGGAGTAGCGAGATCTTGAAAGTCATTGTCACCGGCGGGGCGGGATTCATCGGTTCGGCGCTGATCCGCTATCTGATCCGCGAGACCGATGCGGAGGTCATGAATCTGGACAAACTGACCTACGCGGGCAATCTTGCCAGTTTGCGCGAGGTCGAAAATT
>CACZPY010000220.1 GCA_902783135.1 uncultured bacterium | reverse complement strand
TCGCCCCCCTGCCCCGTTCAGTTCCGCCGCCGGAACTTGTCGCATACTTCGCGCGCCGCGGCGACGATATCCGCTTCGCCCGGTATCACTCCGCTCCGCATCAGCACCTCGCCGTCGCAGATCACCGTGTCGACCACCGAGGGATCGGCGGAATAGACCAGATTGGAGACCAGCGAATAATCGCCGACCATGCACGGCCGATCCAGGTCGATCAGCAACGCATCGGCGAGTTTGCCCTCGGCGATCACTCCGGCGTCGATGCCGAACGCACGGGCCCCCTCCGCCGTCGCCGCATTCAGGATATCCGCCGCGTTTCCGGCGGTCGGATCGCCGGTACGCGCCTTCGCCGTCAATGCCGCGAACTTCATTTCGTCGAACATCGACAGATTGTTGTTGCTCGATGCGCCGTCGGTGCCGATGGCGACCCGGCACCCCGCCCGGCGCGCCGCTTCGAAATCG
This sequence comes from uncultured bacterium, assembly GCA_902783135.1. Lineage (GTDB taxonomy): Bacteria > Verrucomicrobiota > Lentisphaeria > Victivallales > Victivallaceae > UBA1784. The sequence goes on along the minus strand of CACZPY010000220.1, from coordinate 5,785 downwards.
AACATCCCGCTGCAGAGTTTCATATTCGACACCGGCATGTGCGCCGCCACCGCGCCGCGCTTGGCGATGATCTCGCGGTCGCGGTCGGTCAGGTGGACGCAGTGCGCCAGCACCGCGTCGGCACGGATGATGCCGAGCGAATCCAGATATTCGACCGGGGTCATGCCGCCGTGGGCGCTCCGGCAATCCGCGACCTCCTTCGCGGTCTCGGAAACGTGGATGTGGATCCGCAGTCCCCATTCGTCCGCTTCCCCGGCGATCCGGCGAAGCGCCTTTTCTCCGACGGTGTAGATCGCATGAGGAGCATGGTTCACTATCAGGAGCTCGGGCAGATCGGAGCGCGCGGCGAGCAGCCGTTCGTTGTCCTCGCGGCACTTGGGCAGCAGTTCGCCGTCCGCGCCGCAGATCGTCATCAGACCGACAGCGGCGCGCACCTTCATTTCGCGCGCCGCGCGCAGAGTGCCCGCGGGCTGCCAGTACATGTCGTTGAAAAAGACCGTCCCCGATCTGATCATCTCGACGATCGCCAGCTTCGCCCCGATACATATGTCGTCCTCGCTCAACTGCGCCTCCGCCGGCCAGATGTACTCGTTGAGCCACTTGAAAAGTTCCATATCGTCGGCATACCCGCGGAACAGCGTCATCGCCGCATGGTGATGCGCATTGTAGAACGGCGGGACGATCGCCATTTTTTCCCGGCAGTCGATCACCGTATCGGCGGCAGTTGGAGCTCCGCCAATGCGCGAAAAGCGGTTGCCCTCGATCCTCACGCAGGTGTTTTTGCCGTCCAAAATGACGTTTTCGATCGAAATGCTGCTCATGCTTCCATATCCTCCATCCAGGAAAGTTCCCGCGCGACGGCTCCGTCGCGGCGAACCGTTTCGATTATCGCCGATTCCAATTCCGAAGCCGGAGCATGTACTCCGGCTTTCACATCTCCGTGCAGGACTTCGAGCGCCCCGGCGTTGTCGAGCGCCATCGTCGGATCGATGAACCTCAAATGCGTCGGCTCGTCGAGGATGAAATTCAACGGCCGCTTGGAGTTCAGCACCCGCTCCGGCGGGAGCTCCGGACCGAACTCGTCCAACACCCCCATATTGGCGATCACGGCATGGCTCGAATTCAATTCCGCCGCATGCTCCGCCAGCGCCCCGGCGACGCCCGTCGCCGAGACGATGAAATCCGCCTTACGGATCGCCGCGGCGACCGCACCCCGGTCGCCCGCCTCCACCGCCGCGGCCTCCGGCGGCAGTTCGCGATTGACGGCGCCGAAATCGGCGAGGGTCACCTGCGCCCCGTTACGGACGCCGTACAACGCGATCCCCCGTCCGACTTTGCCGCTGCCGAAGATCAGCATCCGTTTGCCATTTAGATCATATCCCGACTGCCGCAGTGCCCTGACACACCCCTCGCCCGTCCCGAGCGTGGTCTCGATGAGTTTGATCCGCCCCGCGTCGGCAAAAAATACCGGAGCGGCGGCATCGCGGTATTTTTCCGCACCGGAACGGGTGAGTTCCACATATCCGCAACGCGCCGGAACGGCAGCGAACATCCCTGCGCAGTCCATTATCACATCGAACTCCTCCGGCGCGCACTCCTCCGGGGCAACGATCCGGAAGCCCCACTTGCGGAGCAGATCCAGCACTTTGCGATCGACCGGAGTGTACTCGCCGACGCCGACGGCAAGTTCGGCGCCGCCCGCCACGAGCGGCAGATATTTTACGAGCGTGTTGGTGTAGACCGGGGTCGCGTCGAGCAAACGCGTCCCGGCGAACGGCCGGAGTTGCCGCCACTTATCCAACTGTTCCGCCAGCGCCGGATAATCCCGCCGCGAATAAAATTTGCGGATATGTTCCGATATCCGGTCGATCATTTTTTTGCTCCGGCAAGAAGTTCCGTCACCACTTCGCGGTCGCTGAAGTGATGGCGCACCCCGGCGATCTCCTGATAATCCTCGTGTCCCTTGCCGGCGATCAGCACGCAGTCGCCGTCCCCGGCAAGTTCGAAGGCGCGGACAATCGCGGCGCGGCGATCAAGAACGATCTCATACGGAGTTCCGGCGGGGATGCCCGCGACGATCTCGCGGACGATGTCCTCCGGGGCTTCGCTCCGGGGATTGTCGTTGGTCACGATCAGCAGATCCGCCCCGGCGGCGGCGGCGCGCCCCATACGCGGACGCTTGGTGCGGTCGCGGTCCCCGCCGGCGCCGAAGATCACGATCAGGCGGCGGCGCGTCAACGACCGCAGCGTCGCCAGCACGTTCTCCAAAGCGTCGTCGGTGTGGGCATAATCGACATAGAACGATGCGCCGTCCTCCCGGTGCCACGATTCCAGCCGGCCGGGAACGACGATCCGCTCCCGCAGCGCGGCATCGATCGCACGGGGGGGGATCCTCAAGGCCAGCGCCGTCAGCACCGCCCCCGCGAGGTTGTGGACATTGTGCGCCCCGATCAGACCGGAACACACATCGTACGCCGCTTGCGCGGATGCCAGACGGAACGCCGCATGGTCGGCGGCGAGGCCGACCTTGGAAATTTGCCACTTGGCGGCTTTTCCGGTGCCGAAAGTCTCGACTTGGCACCGGTCGCCCAGCTCCCGCGCCAGCCGCGCTCCGTATTTATCGTCGACATTGATTACCGCCACGCCGTCCTTGCGCAGCAGATCGAAGAACATCTGTTTTTTGGCGAGGTAATAGTGCTCCATGTCTCCGTGGTAGTCCAAGTGGTCGCCGGTGAGGTTGGTGAAGATCCCCGCCGCCAGACGCAGTCCCGCCGCCCGCTGCTGATCCAGAGCGTGGCTGGATAATTCCATCGCCGCCGCCGTCAGGCCGTTGTCGCGCATCGCCGACAAGAGTCCGTAAATGCGCCGCGATCCGGGCGTGGTGTTGGTGGATTCATAACGGTGATGACCGTCGCGATATTCCACCGTGGAGATCAATCCGCAGGGGCGCCCTCCCTGCGAAAAGATATGTTCCAGCAGGAATGCCGTCGTCGTCTTGCCGTTGGTCCCGGTGACGCCCATCACGTCGAGCATATCGTCCGGGGCGTCGAAAAAGGCGCGCCAGATAAGTCCTTGCGCCAATGCCGTCGAGGAACACTGGAAATATGCGACATCCGAACGGTAACGTTCCAGCGACCGCTCGTGTATGACCGCCGCCGCGCCGCGATCCAATGCCTCCTGAATATAGTCGTGGCCGTCGAATTTCCACCCGGCGATGGCGATGAAAACCCCGCCCGGTTCCACCTTGCGGGAGTCGTTGACGATCGCCGGAGACAACGGAAAATCCGCCGCGATATCGCCGCAGCGGGAGATCACCAGCGGAGAGATCACCTCGCACAGGGTCGGCGGCATGGCGTTCACCGTGAGGCCCCCGCCGTTCAATCCTGATTGATGTTGATGATGTTCGAGACCTTGTCGCCGCGGAAGACCAGACGGATCGTCTTGTCGTAACCGATCCAGTAGATCCAACTTTCGTTGCGCAGATCCGGGGTGCGGATCGCCGGCGGCGGGCCGTAGGTCAACAGCACCTGCGCCTGATTCATTCCCGGCACCACCTCACCGCGCAGCACCCGCGACCGTATGACCTCCGGCACGTCTTTCAACAATTCGTCGCGCGACTTGGTGGTGAAGGTTTCGGCGATAAAATCGCGCATCGGCTCCATGCGGTGCCCGGTGTCGAATTTGATCACATACTCGCGTCCGGTCGTATCCTTGAAGAAAATACGGTCCGAGAAGAGCCCGTACTTGGTGTACATCGGCACGACCTCCGTTCCGACCGGAATGAACGAACCGGACTGGATGTTCAGGCAGCTGATATCTTCGGGATCGTTGTACCACAGATTGTATTTGGTGTAGACCTTGTCGCCCTTGTGCATCTGCAGCGCCTCGGCGAACACCACCGGCTCGCCGCAACCGCAAAGGACCGCCGCCGACACCGCCGCCGCCATCATCATGAATACCGATTTTCCGAAACGCATCGTCATCTCCTGTATGTAATTTATCCCGGGTTCGAATGACCACCGCTTAAATTTACAGCAAAGGTCCCGTTTTGGCAAGCCGTGTCCGCGCGATTTTTGCCATTAAATCCCCGTCCGGCAAACTCCGGAAAAGATACGCCGGCGCCGGATGGCGTCACTTTTTATCGGAAAACAGCGCGAGATCGACCGCGAACGACCGCAAAGCCAACTCCTCGCTGACATTGAAAAGCAAGGTGTAACGCAGCTCCTCCGCCTCGCGCAGCACGAATTCGCCATGTTTGACGGAGATCGGCTCCGGAAGCCGCAATCCGTCGAAGACCTCCGGATCGGGCAGTTCGGCAAAGGGCACCCCGCAGGAGAGCATATATATTTGGGCGCAGAACGTGTAAATGGCGCTCACGAAGATCCCGCGCCGCCGCATGTACTCGCCCTTCGCGGCATCGTCGCGGCGGGCGGCGACGCGTTTGAGCATGGCGGCGTCATCAAGCTGCCCGACCAATTCCATATCGGCGGCGAAATCCTGCTCCGCCTCCTCCTCCGCGACCGCCGAGAGTCGCCCGGACACCTCCAGGATGCTTTGCACCGCCGATTCCGCCGTGACCAAGTCGCGCGAAGGGGCGAAGCAACAGTCGAAAAGCGCCTTGAACAACTGCGGCGCGCCGTCGAAATCGAAGCGGCAGCCCTGATCCGGCAGTTTGACGATCTGACACCGCGAACGGGTGGTCGGCAGCAGAGACGCCGGGTTGGCGGTACAAAGGATCAGCGTGGTATCGCGCGGCGGCTCCTCCAAAGTCTTGAGCAGAGCGTTCTGCGCCTCGGCGTTCATGCGGTCCGCCTCGTAGATCACGCCGATCTTGCGGGGAGCCGCCTCGGTGGCGGTGAAGTCGAAGCGGTTGAGAAAACTCCGCAGCGTATTCGGCTCGGGATTCACGCGGTCGCCGACCTTGATGAAATACATCTTCCCCATCGGCGACAGCGTGTGGAACTCGGGATATACCCCCGCCTCCAAACGGCGGCAGTAGTCGCACGCCGGATCGGGCGCGCCGTCCACGAACTGCCGGCATCCCGCCAGTTCGGCGAGCACCACCGCGAAGTCGCGGCGCACCGCCGGATCGGAGCACGCGACGAGAAAACTGTGCGCGAAACGTCCGTTGGCGCGGGCATTTTCCAAACACCGCATCAGGACCGGCATCCGGCGGCGGTATTCAGTGTACAAGCTCATCGACCAGACTCCTGATATCCCGCCGGATCGCCTCCGGATCGCGGTCGGCGTCGATGACTTTCACCCGCTCCGGCTCCTGCGCGGCAAGCGACAGAAATACCTGCCGCACCCGGCGGTGGAAATCCAGCTTCTCCAACTCGAAACGGTCATACTCGCCCCGGGTTTCGACGCGGCTTCCGGTGCGTTCGAATCCCCGCTCCGGAGCGAGATCCAGAAGCAGCGTCAGATCGGGAACGACGCCCTGCGCGGCAAAGATATTCAAGTGTTTCACCACCTCCATATCCAACCCGCGACCGCCTCCCTGATAGGCGGTGGTCGAATCGAAAAAGCGGTCGCACAGCACGATTTTCCCCGCGGCAAGCGCCGGTGAGATCACCTGACTGACATGCTGGCTCCGCGCCGCTTCCATCAGCAACAGTTCGGTCGCGGGATGCACCGCTTCGGCGCCATGATGCCCCTTGACCACGTTGCGGATCGCCTCGGCGAGCGGGGTGCCGCCGGGTTCGCGGGTGATGACGACTTCGCGCCCGGAACTGCGCAGCGCCTCGCCGAGCAGCTGTATCTGCGAACTCTTCCCCGCCCCCTC
>CACZPY010000219.1 GCA_902783135.1 uncultured bacterium | reverse complement strand
GCCCGCGCCGAACGGTCCCGGCGTGCAGAAGGTGCCGCCGACCGCGACCGGGAAGAAGGTGTCGATGGTGCGCAGCTGGGTGACGAGCGTCTTTTCGGGCAGCAGTTTTTCGGCGTAGTCGGAGATCGGGATCTTGACCGGCCAGAACTGCGTCATCGTGACGTTGCGCTTTTCGCCCTGCGCGTTCACCGCGACGGCGACGGTGTCGTCGATGGTGAGGTCGCCCGCCGGGGTCACGCTCTCCATCGTCCACTCGCCGCGCCACGTGAAGGGGAGCATGATCCAGTGTTTGAAGGCTCCCTCGGGAACGTGACCGATGCGGTCGCCGGCGATGAGCCGCTGCCCCGCCTGTGCGGTTGGGGTCCACGCCCAGCGCTTTTCGCGGTCGAGCGCCCGCAGATAAACGCCGCGCTGCAGGAAGACGCCCGAGTGCTCGGCAAGCAGATTGAGCGGATTCTGCAAGCCGTCGAAGACCTGCGTCAAGAGTCCCGGACCCAGTTCGGCGCTCAACAGCTCGCCGGTGAATTCGACCTTGTCACCGACCTTGAGCCCGTTGGCGCTTTCGAATATCTGCAGATCGGCGCGGCCGCCGCGCACCCGGATCACTTCGCACTTGAGCCGGCTGTCTCCGGCGATGGCGTAGGCGACTTCGTTCTGCATGACCCGGTGGGTGTATTCGACGGTGATCAGATTTCCGTTGACCCCGACGATCCGTTCGTAGTTTGCGGTGTTTTCCGTCATAAAAACCTCTACAGTTCTGCCATTTCCCGCACGGCGGAATCGAAATGCTCCCGTCCGTTCTTCGCGTCGCGGCCGCGGTATTTTTCGGCGAGGCGCAGTTTGGCGCGGTAGGCGCAAATATGGTCGAAATCGAAATCGCTGCCGGATGCGAGCTCGTCGAGCATCCGCCAGCGCAGTCCGTCGATGGCGCGTTCCCGTTCCGCCGGATCGAGCTGCGCGGCGGCGGCGATCTCGGGATCGACTTCGCCGAAGAAAGCCTCCGGTTCGGGCAGATCGGCGGGCACCTTCAGTTTTTCGGCGCGTTTTTCGGCGATCCGGGTGCGCAGATACTCCTCGAAGCGGCGCATCCCGCCGTAGACGCGGGTCGCGGGATCTTCGGCGGTCATCCGCGCGTAGTGGCGCGGCGTGAGCTGAAGTTCGGCATCGGCGTCGAACTCCGCCAGCGTGAGCGGCGGGACTTCTCCCGGTCGGAGATCCGGCAGCGAAGCGGAAAAAAAGTAGTACATCGCCCGGCGTCCCCCGATCCGCTATTTGTTGCCGAAGAGCGCGGCGATGTGCTCGCCCGCGTAGGCGCCGACGACGCCGCCGATCGCCTCCAGCGAAAAATCGAAGTAGAGCTGCCCGTTCGCCGTGCCGAGTTCCAGTCCGCCCGCGAGCGCGGGATCGGCGAGCACCTTCGGCGCTTTAGTCAGCGAGTCGGCGAGGGCGTTTTTGAGCGCCGCGTCGAGGGCGTCGCGCTCCTTGACCGCGCAGCGCACCGTGACTTCGGCGTCGGGATCGGAGACGAACTTGGCGACCAGCGCCTTCACGATCTCCGCCATCAGCGCGGTATCGAGCGCCTGCGCCGTCGCGCCGTTCACCGCGTTGTTGAGGCGCGTTTCCAGCTCGGCCTTGAGTTCGAGCAGCGTATCCCGAGCCGCCTGTTTGACCGCGCTTTCGGCGCGCTGACGCAGCGCGTCGCTCTCGGTCCTGGCGGCGCCGACGATCCGTTCCGCCTCGGCCTTCGCGGCATTGACGATCCGCTCCGCTTCGGAATTGGCGGCGGAAATTATCTTCGCGCGTTCCGCCTCGGCTTTTTTCACGCCCTCGGCGTTGATCTTTTCCAACAGACTCTGCAGTTCGTCCGCCATGATTTACGACCCCCGATTCAACTATGTAAAAAAATTACTAAACATTCGGCGCGGATACAGCGGTCCGTCATATCCGTATAATATCTTAATGTACCTCCGGCGAGGCGGATTTTCAAGTCTTTTTTCGTCAAAAAAGTACTTGCACGGGGCGGTTTCGCACGGTATGTTATATGGAAAGGGAAAAACCGAAACCAACAATGGAGAATCGTTCATCATGATCTTCGACCGGGTGGAAAATCTGTCGCGTTATTCGTCGCTCTTTTCGGGCGCGGACAAAGTGGTCAAGTTTCTTGCGGAAGCGGCGGCGCGCACGCCGGCGCCGGGCAAGTACGAACTCGACGGGAAGCAGCTCTTCGTCAACGTTCAGGAGTATGCTCCCAAGACCTTCGCCCCCGACAAGTGCGAGTATCACAACGACTATATCGACATCCAGCTCCTGCTCGACGGCGCCGAGGACCTCTACTACGCGCCGCTCGATGGTCTCGCGACCGTCACCGAGTATTCCGCGGAAAAGGATTACGGCATGAAGCGTCTGCCGGCGCCCGAGTCGGGAACGCGGATCCGCCTCGTCCCCGGCAACTTCGTGCTGCTCTTCCCCGGCGAGGGGCATCTGCCGGGCGTCGGCGATCCCGCCTCCCGCGTGGTCAAGGCGGTGGTCAAGATCCGCGTCAGATAGCCGCGATGTGGAAACTTGCCGCCGCACGTGCTATATTATGATTCTTATTGACAATAGGATTTCAAATCAACCGGGATGCTCCGCCGCCGGCGGAGCTCCAACATAAAGGTCTCAAGCAAGATGTTTCGTACTCATACCTGCGGGGAACTCCGCCGCGACGCGGTGGGCAAGAAGGTGCGCCTTTCCGGGTGGATCCACAGCGTGCGCGACCACGGCGGCGTGATCTTCATCGACCTGCGCGACCACTACGGGCTGACCCAGATCGTGATCAACCCCGAGCAGAAGTTCTATCAGGCGCTGGACAAGTGGCGCGTGGAGTCGGTGGTGCGTTTCGACGGCGAAGTGGTCGCCCGCTCCGCCGAAACGGTCAATCCGAAGCTCGCCACCGGCGAGATCGAGGTGCGCGCCGAGGATATGGAGATGCTCGGCGAGGCGGAGGTGCTGCCGTTCCAGGTCGCCAAGGATGACGACGCCCCCGAGTCGATGCGCCTCAAATACCGCTTCCTCGACCTGCGCAAGGAGAAGCTCCACCGCAACATCCTGCTGCGCAGCGGAGTCATCAACACCATCCGCAATTACATGCTCGAAAAGGGCTTCAACGAGTTCCAGACCCCGATCCTCACGGCGAGCAGTCCCGAGGGCGCCCGCGACTATCTGGTGCCGTCGCGGCTGCATCCCGGCAAGTTCTACGCGCTGCCGCAGGCACCGCAGCAGTTCAAGCAGCTTTTGATGGTGTCGGGCTTCGACCGCTACTTCCAGATCGCGCCGTGCTTCCGCGACGAGGATGCGCGCGCCGACCGCAGCCCGGGCGAGTTCTACCAGCTCGACGTCGAGATGAGTTTCGTCGAACAGGAGGACGTTTTCACCGTCATCGAGGGGATGTTCGAACGCGTCTTCGAGAAGTTTTCGACCAAGAAGTTCACCCGGCCGCCGTTCCCGCGCATCCCGTACCGCGAGGCGATCCGCCGCTTCGGTTCGGATAAGCCCGATCTCCGCAACCCGCTGGAGATGATCGACGTCAGCGAATTTTTCCGCGACAGCGAGTTCAAGGCGTTTTCCGGCACGGTCGCCAACGGCGGCGTGGTGCGGGCGATCCGCGCCCCGCAGGTGGCGGGCAAGCCCCGGAAGTTCTTCGACGACATGATCAAATTCGCGCAGGAAAACGGCGCGAAGGGCATGGCGTACATCATCTGGACGGGCGACACCGAAAAGAGCCCGATCGTCAAGTTCCTGACCCGCGAGACCATCGACGGCCTCAAAGCCGCGGGCGGCATTCAGGACGGCGACGCGCTCTTCTTCCTCGCCGACACCGAAGCCGTCGCCTCCAAGATCGGCGGCGCGGTGATCCCCGAACTCGGCCGTCAGCTCGGTCTCATCGACGAGAACGACTTCCGCTTCTGCTGGATCGTCGACTTCCCGATGTTCGAGCGCGACGAGGAGACGGGGGCGATCATCTTCTCGCACAACCCCTTCTCGATGCCGCAGGGCGGCATGGACGCGCTCCTCAACAAGGACCCGCTCGACATTTTGGCGTGGCAGTACGACATCGTCTGCAACGGCATCGAGCTCTCGTCGGGGGCGATCCGCAACCACCGGCCCGACATCATGTACAAGGCCTTCGAGATCGCGGGCTACGACCGGAGCGTCGTCGATCAGAAGTTCGGCGGCATGATCAGCGCCTTCAAGCTCGGCGCGCCCCCCCACGGCGGCATCGCCCCCGGCATCGACCGCATCGTGATGCTGCTCGCCGACGCGCCGAACATCCGCGAAGTGATCGCGTTCCCCTTCAACCAGCAGGCCGAGGACCTGATGATGAACGCGCCGAGCGAGGTCACGCTGAAGCAGCTCAGAGAGCTCCACATCGAGGTCAAGCTGCCCAAGAAACAGGAAAAACCGGCGCAGGAGTGAGCCCGTTCCCCCGGCGCCGGAGCAGTTGATATAAGAGTAACCCACCACCAACAACGGAGTTAAGACGATGAAGAAACTTTTTCTGTTCGCGGCTCTCGCCGTGGCCTCGTGGCTCGGCGCGGTCGACACCGCCTTGTTGAAGTATCTCCCCGCGAAGTCGGCGGGGTTCGGTCTGGTCGACGTCGCCAGATTGGCGAAGCATCCCGAGATCAAGGCGGCGCTGGAGGACCAGGAGTCCGACGCCGCGTTCAAGACGCTCGGCATCAAGCATCAGGACGTTCTCGAGATCGCCGGGTATTACGTCGATGACGACCTCAAGGGCGCGGTCGTGCGCATCGCCGACGGCGGTGCCCTCAAGGCGCAGCTCGACGCTTCGCCGATGCTCAAGTCCGGCGAGAACTCGGTGGTGATCGCCGCGATGGAATTCAACGGCATCCGCGCCTACCGCTGCAGTCTCGAGGGCAAGAACGAGGCGATCTTCGCGTCGTTCGTCGCCGCCGACGTGCTGGCCTTCGCCGATTCCGAGACCGAGCTCGAAGCGTATCTCAAATCTCCCAAGCTCGACGGTTCGCAGGCCTATCCCCACGCCGCCAAGGTCGCGCTGTGGGGCGTCTGGAACAACCCCGACGTC
>CACZPY010000218.1 GCA_902783135.1 uncultured bacterium | reverse complement strand
GGAACTGGAAATCTCGGTGAAGGCAAGGGCGCGCGGCGTACACAGCGTATATAATTCACGAGTTTATAAATGGGACAAATTCAGCGGCAGCGGAGAAAAAAAAGTATTGGTCATCGGCAACAGTTTTGCGCGCGACTGGGCCAACGTTCTCAATGAGTGGGATGCCGATAAAAAGCAGTTGGACATCGCTTATATTTTCCCTTACAGCAAGGAGCACATACAGAAACAAACCGAATTGTTCCGGCAGGCGGAAATTATTTTTTGCCACGGCGAATCGACGCTCGAACTTTTGCCGGAAGATGTGGACCGTTCAACGATCTATATGATCGGGGACAAAAATTTTGGACAGTCAAATGGATTTTATTACTTGAGGCGTTTTTCGAAAAATTATTTTTCTTATCGAGTGACTCCTGATGCTCATACGCTGGAGATCAACGATTGCTGCAAGAAAAAATACAAAGATCGGTATATCGATTTCATAACCTGCCTTCAGGATCGCGATGGGAAGGTACCCGTTTTTACCGACGACCGAAAATTCATCAGCAAGGACTGTCGTCACTTGACTCATGCCGGTGCGGTGTTTTATTCCAAAGTGTTCGCCAACCGGATCGAAAGCATTTTGAAAAAAAAGTAAGAAATGTTTTTCGCATTCAACGAGCAGGACAACAATATATTCGTTGCGTTCGCAGAACCATGTTTTCAATAATCGCGTAAACACCCCCACCAACGCCGATTGCCCAAAAGACGGCAACATTCCGTGGTGCGAACTGGAAAAGCAACAGGATTATATGACGAAAAAATGATCAAGCAGATCAAAACCTTGGCGGAAAAACTCCCCTACCCGGTCGGGCGGGCGCTGTCGGTATTTCCGTTTTCATGGCGGCTGGGCGGGCAGTACCGCAAGTTCCACCGCCTCGCCTCGGCATCGCTCGGATGGAGCGGTGCGGAAAGAGAAGAGTACACGCTGCGCCATCTGCGCGAAATCATCGAATACGCCCGCGAAAAGTTCCCGTGCTACCGCGAACTCTACCGCAAACACGGGGTTTTGGACCTGAACATCGGAAGCTTCGACGACTTCCGCCGGTTGCCCGTGACGGGCAAGACGTTCTTCCGCGAACACGCGGAGTAGTTCTCCGGAGCGTACCGCCTCAACACCGGCGGCACCACCGGCACCCCGTTCTTCTTCTACGTCGATAAACACGCGTGGGCGCGCGAATGGGCGCACATGCACCTCATCTGGGAGATGCGCAACTACGACTACATGGCGCTCAATCTGGCGCTGCGCGGCAAGAACCTCGGCGGAGCGAACATCCGCTACAACCCCGTCCACAACGAGTTCCTCGTCAACACCTACCGCCCGGTATCCGACTTCCTGCCGGAGTTGGAAAAACTGTTCCGCACCCGTAAGATCCGCTACATCCACGGCTACCCCTCGGCAGTCTACAACTTCGTCGTCGAGCTGGAGAAGTGCTGTCCGCGAGAAGAGGTCGCCGCGTTCCTGACGCCGATCCGCGGGGTGCTGCTCCACTCGGAATATCCGTACCCGTACATGAAGGAGAAGTTCCGCGAGTGGAAACTGCCTTGCATCTCGTGGTACGGACACTCCGAAATGTGCATCCTCGCCTTTGACCGCGACTTCGACAACCGCTACCGGCCGCTCGCGACCTACGGTTACGCCGAGGTCGAAGAGCACCGGCTTCTCGGCACGTCGTTCCACAACTTCGACATGCCGCTCATCCGCTACGACACCGGGGATCTGGTGGACCCCCTTGAGACGACACCGAACGGCGTCTGCACAGCGTTCGCCGTCGCCGCCGGGCGCAGCGGGGATTTCGTGACCGACCGTTCCGGCAAGGAGATCCCGCTGACCTCACTGATCTTCGGTCGTCATCACCGGGCATTCGAGGTGGCGGAACACATCCAGATCCATCAGGAACGCCCCGGCGAAGCGGTCATCTACCTCGTCAAGTCCGGCGAGACCATCCCGGAGCCGGAAAAGCTCTTCGATTTGAGCGCGCTTGATATTTCGTTCGAGGTCGAGCAGCGCCAAGTCCCAATACTGACCAAATCCGGCAAACTCAAGCTGAAGGTCTGATTTTCCGGTCGCCAGATGAACATCCTAATCAATGCAAATTGCTCCAAGGGCGGCAGCATCCCGTGGTGCGCGGCGATGATCGCCTCGCTCGGGCGCTATGCGCGGCACCGCTTTTGGGTCTGCATTTCGCCGCAGGTGCGGCAGGCTTTGGGAAAAGATTTTACTCCGG
>CACZPY010000217.1 GCA_902783135.1 uncultured bacterium | reverse complement strand
CGCTGCCGTCGATAGTGCTCTACATTTTCGCATTGACCATGCTGTCGGCGGCGATGTCGACGATGAGTTCGCTCTTCCACGTCACGGGTTCGTCGATCGGTCACGACATCGTGCGGACGGTCAGCCGTTCGGGCAAGGCGAGCGTGGCGATCGACCGCGGCGGCGTGATCTTCGGTATCGTCGTCAGCGTGGTGGTGGCGGCGTTTCTGCCCCCGAACATCGTGGCGCGCGGCACGGCGATCTTCTTCGGCGTGTCGGCGGCGGCGTTTCTGCCCGCGTACGCCGGGGCGCTCTACTGGAAGCGCACGACGACGGCGGGCGCGTGGACGAGCATTGCGGTCGGTTTGGGGTCGAGCCTCTTCGGACTGTTGTTCCTGCACAGCGCGGAATCCGCGAAACTCGGGCTGTGCCAGCTGATTTTCGGCAAGCCGTGTCTGATCTCCGCGCATCCGTGGCCGGTGGTCGATCCGTTCATCTACTCGCTGCCGCTGGCGGTGCTGGCGCTGGTGCTGGTGAGCCTCGTCACCGAGAAACTGCCGGAGCAGTTCGTCGCACGGTGTTTCCCCGCGAAAACGGATACCGATAAATAATCACGCAACCCGAACAGGTGATAAAATGTCATTTCCGCAGATCTCGAATCAGGTGGATTTCCCGAAACTTGAGGAATCGATCCTGAAATTCTGGGAGGATAACCATACTTTCCAAAAATCGCTCGATGCCCGCCGCGGCTCCGACGAGTTCGTCTTTTACGACGGACCGCCGTTCGCGACCGGACTGCCGCACTACGGGCATCTTCTCGCCGGGACGATCAAAGACGTCGTGCCGCGCTATCAGAGCATGCGCGGCAAGTACGTCGAGCGGCGCTTCGGCTGGGACTGCCACGGGCTGCCCATCGAGGCGCTGGCGCAGAACGCGCTCGGCATCTCGGGCGTGCACGAGATCCGCAAGTTCGGCGTCGACAAATTCAACGAACAGTGCCGGTCGATGGTCACTCGCTATGTGAACGAGTGGCGGCACACCGTGACGCGGATGGGGCGCTGGGTCGATTTCGACCACGACTACAAGACCATGGACGCCAAATACATGGAAAGCATCTGGTGGGTATTCAAGCAGTTGTGGGATCAGGGCAGGGTCTACAAGTCGTACCGGATCATGCCCTATTCGTGGAAACTTTCGACGCCGCTGTCGAACTTCGAGGCGGGCAGCAACTACAAGGACGTCCAGGATCCCGCCGTCACGGTGCGCGCCAATGTCCGTTCCGGCGCGAAGCCGGAGTGGGGAAAGACCTATCTGCTGATCTGGACGACCACCCCGTGGACGCTGCCCGAAAACCTCGCGATCTGCGCCGGCGCGACGGTCGATTACGTCGTGGTGCGCGACCTCACCGACGACGAGAAGCCCTGTTATGTGATGGCGGAGGCGCGTTTGAGTTCGATCTTCCGCAAGGAGGGCACCTTCGAGATCGTCGCCAAGCTCAAGGGCGCCGACCTCAAGGGCTGGAAGTACGAACCGCTTTTCCCCTACTTCGCGGAGCTGGAGAAGGAGGGGTGCTTCACCGTCCTCAACGACGACTATGTGAGCACCGATGACGGCGTGGGGCTGGTGCACATCGCCCCCGCTTACGGCGAGGACGACTTCCGGGTCTGCCGCGAGGCGGGGATCATGGCGATCGCCGATCCCCTGGATACGTCGTGCAACTTCACGGAACAGGTCCCGGATTATCAGGGACGCTTCTGCAAGGACTGCGACCGCGACATCATCTCTCGGCTCAAGGCGGAGGGCAAACTCGTCCATCAAGCGACGATCACCCACAGTTACCCCTTCTGCGACCGCACCGATACGCCGCTCATCTACCGCGCGATCGAGGCGTGGTACGTGAAGGTCGAAGACCTCCACGAGCGGATGATCCGCAACAACGAGCCCGTCCGCTGGACCCCGGATTACGTCGGCGGCAGGCGCTTCGGCAACTGGCTCGGCAACGCCCGGGACTGGAACATCAGCCGCAACCGCTTCTGGGGGTCGTGCATCCCCATCTGGATCAACGACGACGATCCCGACGACCGCATCTGCGTCGGCAGCGTCGCCGAGTTGGAGGAACTTTCGGGCGTAAAGGTCACCGATCTGCACAAGCACTACATCGACAAGATCGTGATCAGACGCGACGGCAAGACCTACCACCGCACTCCCGAGGTGCTCGACTGCTGGTTCGAATCCGGCTCCATGCCCTACGCCCAGCAGCACTACCCCTTCGAGAACAAGGAGCGCGTCGAGAAGAACTTCCCCGCCGACTTCATCGCGGAGGGGCTGGATCAGACCCGCGGCTGGTTCTATACGCTGATGG
>CACZPY010000216.1 GCA_902783135.1 uncultured bacterium | reverse complement strand
TTCCCGTCTCTTTGTCAAGCCGGAAACGCAAAAAAAAACGTTTTTCGGGCGGCTTGCGATCGAGCGGGGCGCAATGCGGCGCCGCCGGAACTCCGACGGAAGGTCAGTGCTTGAGCTGACGCTCGATCTGCGAGATCATCCGGCGCACCGCGTCGTTGCTCCGGCAGAGCTCCGGCACCTGCTTTTCCGCATGCAGCACCGTCGCGTGGTTGCGGTCGAACGCCGCGCCGACCTCGGTGGACGAGCGCCCCGTGAGGCGGCGGCTCAGATACATCGCGATCATCCGCGGCTCCGCGATCTTGCGCATCTTCTTCTTGCCGAGCATATCCGCGATGCTGATGCTGAAATGATCCGCCACCGCCCGCTGCACGTTCTCGATGGAGACTAACCGCGACGCCGATTCCTGCATCAGCTGGGCGTGCAGCAGCTCCTCCGCCAGTTCGATCGTCAGGCTGCCGCCGTTCAGCGACGAGTACGTCGCCAAACGGTAGTACGCCGATTTGAGCCGCCGGACACTGGACGAGATGTTCTCCGCGAGAAATTCGAGGAACTCATTGCCCAGCGGGTTCTGGGTCAGCATCTTGCTCTGCCACATCCGCAGCATCGCCAGACGCGCCTCGAACTCCGGCATCCCGACCTCCGAGATCATCCCGGATTCGAAACGCGTGCTCAGCCGCTTGTCGATGTCGCTGATCTCGCACGGCTGCCGGTCGCTGGTGAGGATGATCTGCTTGTGCTGACGGTACAGCGTGTTGAACAGATTGAAGAACTCTTCCTGCATCTGGTGCTTCTGCGCCAGACGGTGCACATCGTCGACCAACAGCACGTCCACGTCGCGCACCGAGGAGCGGAACGCCGACAGACTGCGTTTCTGCATCAAGAGATCGTAGAAGTCGTTGAGCAGCTCGTCGCAGGTCGTGTCGCGGATCACCAGCTGCGGATTGCGGCGGCGCATTTCGCGGGCGACCGCCTGCAGCAGGTGGGTCTTGCCGACGCCGTTGGTGCCGAAGAGGAAAAGCGGATTGTACAACCCCGGTTCCTCGGCGGTCGCCAGCGCGGCGGCGAAGGCGTGCCGGTTCTCTTCGCCGACGATGAAATTATCGAAACTGAACTCGTTGGCGTCCGACGCCAGACGCGGACGCGGCGGCGCGGCGGCGACCGGTTTTGCCGGCTGCTCCGGCTCTTCCGGCGGCTCCTGACTGTGGCCGGGCTCGAACTCGATGGAATAGTTTTCCCCGTCGATGCCGGCGAGCGCCTCCTCGAAAAGATCCTGATGGTGACCGAAGACGAAACGGCAGACGAATTCATTGTCGACGCCGACGACGAGCTTGCGCTCCTCGAGGCGCAGCGGCACCATGCGGGAGACCCAGTTCTTATACAGGGTCTCGCTTTGGGCCCGCAGCCTGCCGACGGCGATGCGCCAGATGCGTTTGACTTTGTCTTCGCTTCGTTCCATTTTACTCTGATCCGTCCGAAACGGCACCCCCTGCCGGGGATCTCCGTCCCGCCTCAATTCGAATTCCGCCCCGCGGCGGCACACGAAAAACCGCCCTTCCGCGGAACGTCGCCGCACCCCGCGGATGCCGAACGCAAAAAATTTTTTCTATAATAATATGCTTTGCCATGCGCCGCTTGTCAACTGCCCGCGTCCGAAAAAGAAACGCGACCGCCGACCCGCGCCGCCGCCCGAAGGCGCAAAAGTTATTAACAAGCCGGAGCAAGTCACGGTCAATTGCAATAACTTATGAGGATTCCCCCCTTTCCGGACGGAAAAATCCGCCCGGCGGCGACATCCGCCGTAACCCCCTGCGGGCAAGCTCGAAAACCGAGTTTCACGCTCAAAATCGAGTTTTCCCGCCGTTTGCGCAAGCCCCACACCGGGGAGCTCCGCATGTAAATTACGGCTTTATTGCTCGATGTTCCGCAGTTACGACGGAAAACCCCACTTTACGCCGATCTTATTAACAAGTTATTAACAACCCCGCCCGGCTTTGCCTGCGGCGCAACACTATACAATTTAGCGTGCGAAGAGCGGTAAAGCAAATCGAAGCGGGATAAAAATTCAGAAAAAATTTTTCCGAAATTTTAAATATCGGACTTGAAAAATCCGGCAACCTCATCCGCCCCCCCCGCCGGCATCGTCGGGTATCCGCCAGAAGGTATAACCTTCCGGGGAATAAAAACCGAGCGAACGGTAAAATCCTTCGGTGCCGGGGGCGCCGACGAGGGCGAGCCAATCCGTGCCGCGGCGGCGCAGTTCCCGGACGAGCGTGCGGACGATCGAACTTCCGACGCCCCGCCCGCGGAACTCCGGATCGACGACGACATCCTGGATATAGGCGTCCGACACGCCGTCGCCGAGGGCACGTCCCATCCCGATCAGGCGTCCGTCCGCAACCGCGGAGCAGACCGCGCAGGAGTTCCCGAGCGCCGCCCCGAGAAAGTCGCAGGCATCCTCCTCCGCGACCCACCCGGCGATCCGGTAAAGCCGCGCCGCCGCCCGGAGAAATTCGGGGGAGAACGCGGTCTCGATATGGTACTCCACCTTCATTTGACGCCCCGCGCCCTTTCGACGGCGATGCGGCGGTTGTTCCAATACGCCTCGCGCGCAACGGGATCGGCGGCGACCTCCGCCGCGCGCGCAAAATATCGGGACGCGCGCGCGTATTCGCCGTTGCGCATGGCGAACATCCCCGCCAGATTCCAGACCTTGGCGTCGCCGGAAGCGCTCTGCAGCGCCCCGGCGATCTCCGCCGCGCACGGCGCGCCGGAAAGGAAACGGAAACGGGCGTAATTGTACGCGAGATCCGGCAGCCGCGGATCGAGCGACAATGCGCGGCGGTAATGCGCTTCCGCCGCCGCGGCATCGCCGCGCTGCGCGGCGAGATTGCCGAGGTTCATCCACGGCGCCGCGAGTTCCGGCTCCAGCTCGGTCGCCCGCCGATAGTGTTTTTCCGCTCCGGCGACATCGCCGCGTCCTTCGGCGGCGGCACCGCGCAGATTGGCGCAGTGCGCGAGATCCGGCGAATACGACGCACGCGCGGCGTAAGCGGCAAGTTCGTCCGCGAATTGCCAGCGGCCGCTCCGCAACACCGCCTCGGCGTAGAGCGCGGCGGCTTCGCCGCGGTTCCTGCCGTAGTCCGTGACCGTGAAAAATCCGAACCCCAGAAGCAGCGCGGCGATCAGTGGCCACCAGCGGCGCCATACCAACTCGCAGCACCCCGTCGCGGCGAACAGCATGACGGGAGCCAGCATCAGCAGCCGGTAGCGACCGCTCGTCACGGTGACGATCTGGGCGGCGTACAGCGCGAAAAAGAGCAGCATCCAGTGGTCGAAGCCGGAATAACGTTTACGGAAGATCCGCCACAAACCGAAGGCGCCCAGCAGAAACATCACCGGAGTCAGCATGCGGCCGAAAAAGACGCAGGTCGTGAAACACAGAAGCGGCGGCAGATCGGACCCCGACGGCGACTCCGACGGCGAAAAGACCAGAAGTGCCTTGCGTCCCCACAATGCAAGCCCCTGCCCCGGATGGAACAGCCAGAAATCCGCGGCGCGCTCCAGGAACACCGCGTCCTTGGAGATGCCGCGACGCGACGCTTCGAGCGCGGCTTCGCGGTGGAGCCGCCGCCACGCGAGACCGGGGCGGAGATAACAATTCCCGGTGGCTCCGGGATTGTTGCCGAGGTAGATGTTGAATCCGCCGTTCGCCTGTATGCCGCACAGTCTGCCGTAGTGCACGCTCTGCGCGACGCACCACGCGCCGACAATCAGCGCCGCCATGCCGAGCATCAGCGCGCCGGCGCGGCGGCGACGGCGGCGAAACGCCATTGCGATCTCCGCCGCGGTGAACAGAAGCGTCATCGGATGGGTCAGATTCAGCGCCGCCATCATCGCCCCGGCTCCGGCGGCGCCCGAAGCACGCAGTTGCCGGGAGTTCCCCCGAAAAGCGAGATGCAGACACCAGAAACACGCCGCCAGTTCGGGCAACAGCAGCGATTCGGAGACCAGTTCCGCCTGATAATAAACGGGGACCGGCAGCAGCATCGCCAGACCGAGGAAGGTCAGCCGCACCTTCTGCCGCACGCCGTCGCATTTCAGCAGCCAATACAGCGTCAGCCATGCGCCGAGGTTCAGCGCCAGCTGCCACGCCCGCACCAGCGGCACCGAACCGTCACCGAGTTTCAACAGCAGCGCCAGAAACGCGGGATAAAGCGGAGCGTGGATATCCGGCGCGGCGGCGAACCAGCGCCCCGCGATGATCTCCCGGGCGCGGGAACAGTACTCCGCCACATCGGCGCCGATCGGCAGTGCGAAGAGCGGCGACCCGGAAAAATCCCAAAGATACCATATCCGCAGCGCGACGCCGGCGGCGATCAATCCCCAGACGACGAAACGCTCCGCGGCGGCGGCACGCTCCGGCACCGCTGGCGCGGGGATCTCTGCGCGGTCGTTCATGATGCTGCTCCGCCGGACTTCACCGGCGCGGGGGGAAAGTCGAATTCATATTCCAGAAGACCGCCGATGCGCTCCGCCGCCCGTTCCTCATCCACCCCCTCGACCCGCAGCAACGCCTCGGCGCCGCAGGAAAGTCCGAGCGAGATCAGCGCCAGCATACCGTCCAACTCGGTCTCGCCTTCGGGGGTGATGATCGAAAAGCGGTGATCCGGGAACTCCTGCTTGATGGCGTTCAGGATCACTCCCGACGGACGACAGTGGATGCCCGCCCGGTTGCGGACCTTGAACATGCGCTCTTTCATCGGTACGGCTCCTTCCGCCGCCGCGCCGACGTCACTTGCGCGACGCCGGAGCCGCCGGTTTGGTCTTGTCCACGGAGTTCGGACCGGTGGGACTCGCGCCCGGGAACGGAGACTCCTCCTTCGGTTCATGCTCGGGGTTGAGCACCGGAGGGCCTTCCTTGTGTTTGACGCGGTAATCGATGTAGAAGTCGTTGCCCCAGCCGATCAGTTTGCCGCCCTCGAAGACCAGCGGCATGCACTCCTCCTCGGTGATGAGGCCGTCGCCCCAGACCATTTCGATATAATAGTACCAGAGATTCGGGTTGCAGAAACGTTCGTTCCGGATCGGTTCGCCCATGATCTCCAACACCTCGCCCTTGGTCATGCCGACCCGCAACTCGCGGGAGTTTTCGATGTTCCGCTTGGCGACTCCCCACGGGGTCAGAGAGCAGCCAACTACCGACAGCAGCATCACCGCCGCCGACAGCAGGACGGCGACAGTCGAAAAATTTCTTTTCATCCGTAAAACCATATGCTCCCTCATGAACCGATAATTCATTGTCACATAAATTAACCCGCCGCCGGGCAAAATTCAAGGGAAGGTCAAAGCGAAATGCCCTTGAGTTTCTGGTAGAGGTTCACCGCGAAGCCGTCGGTCATCGCGGAGATGAAGTCGAGCACCCGCAGCAGCAGCGCATAACCGTCGGACCCCTCCGCGGGACCGGCGGCGAGGACATGCTCCGGCAGCAGCGCGCCGAGGCGGCGGCTGCGGCTGGAGGCGGCGGCTCCGCCGCGGCGTTCGCGCGCCAGTTCGTCGACGCAGGGGACGAAGATGTCGAGCATGCCCGACACCATCTCGAATCCGGCGGCGACCACTTCGGCGACATGCGGATGGTTGTAGATGCTCTCCTCGCTGCGGCGGCGGATCCGCTCCAGCGTGGCGCTCGCGGGGATGCCGGTCAGGAGCGGCTCCTTCAGCTTACCGTTCAATATTTCGTCGTGCCGGGCGGTGAACTCGTCGACCGTCTGGCGGACGAGTTCGCCGATCACCCGGGCGCGCAGGAACTCCGCGCGGCGCTGGGGCGTGCGGATCGCCTCCAGTTCGACCCGCGCGGAGGGCAAGTCGAGCAGCGTCAGAAAGGTTTCCTCCAACTCGACGGAGGGGATCAGCCCGAGCCGCCGCCCGTCTTCGAAATCGACGATCAGATAGGTGATGTCGTCCGCCGCCTCGACCAGATACGACAGCGGGTGACGCGACCACTGTTCCGGCGTCATCCGGAGCAGTCCGCAGTGTTCCGCCACCTCGGAAAAGAGCTCCCGTTCCGCCTGGAAAAAACTGAACTTGCGGTACGACGAACGCGACGACCCCGGATACTTCGCCAGCGCGCCGAGCGTGGCGCAGGTCAGCTGCATCCCGCCCCGCCGGTCCGGCATCTCCAATCGCGACAGCACCCGGAACCCCTGCGCGTTGCCCTCGTACCGCGCGATGTCGGCAAACTCCGCCGGGTCGAGGCGGTCGTGAAACGCCGCCGCCGTCGCCGAGTTGGTGAACCAGTAACGGATCGCCTCCTCGCCCGCGTGACCCAGCGGCGGATTGCCGATGTCGTGCGCGAGGCACGCGGCGGCGACCACCGACCCGACGTCGCTGGGACGCACTTCGCCCAGATCGAAGTTGTCGCAGATGAACACCCCCGCCGCGCTGCCGAGCGAACGGCCGACCGAACTCGTTTCGATGCTGTGGGTCAGCCGGGTGCGCACATAATCGGTCTTGACCAGCGGGAAGACCTGCGTCTTATCCTGAAGCCGCCGAAAACTGCCCGAGAACACCACCCGGTCGAAGTCGCGCTGAAAAGGCGACCGCTGGGGAGTGATCCGTCCCGGTTCGCCCACCCCGACGCGGTCGGGGGTCATCAGCATCCGCCACCGTTCATCCGACATCTCGAACCTCCGCCCTCACAACTCGCAGGTCTTGCGCACGACGACCCCGATCCAGGCGATCTGCCGCGCCGTGACGCTCCAGCTGCGGCCGGCGGGATTGTCGCTCGTGAGCCGGAAGGTGCCGCGGCTCCGCGAAAAGCGTTTGCAGACCACCGCCCCCGCCGCGTCCGCGTCGGCGGAAAGTTTGGCGACGACGATCTTGTGCTGCGGTATCTCCTCCGGCGAAGCGACCGGTTCGACGAAGAGGATGTCACCGTCGTTGATCGTCGGCTCCATCGACACCCCGTACACTCGGAACGCCTGCGTGTCGCGCCGGGTGCCCACCGGAGCGGGGACCGTTTCGGTGTTCTCGGGATCCCACGCGGCGTAGACCGGCTTGTCGCACCCGGAAAGCTGCTCCAGATGCCCGGCGGCGTTCGCCCAGTCGACCACCGGTATCGGACGCACCAGCAGCGCGCCGCCGTTGCGGTAGATCCCCGGCGGCGCCAGAAGTTCGCGCTCGGCGGGATCCAGCGGCGCTTCGTCGGGATCGATCTCCAACGCGTCGAAGATCGCCGACAGCACGTCGGGGAAGAAATTGAGTTTCCCCGACAGCAGACGCTCGATGCTGCCGGTATTGTCGTAGCCGATGCACCGGCGCAGCTCGTCCGCCGACCGGAGCCCCCGGCGCATCATCGCATCCTTGATGCACTCGCGCAGCGCCGGCGTATTGGCGACCGTGGAGTCCGGCGCGCCATGCCCCGCCGCGCCGGATCCCGGTTCCAAATACGGCGCGAGTTTGTTCCAGTTGTCATCTCCGATCGAATGCACACGGCCGTTCAGATAACGCGAGATATTGGCGGCGTCGACCTGACTCAGCCGGGCGAAGGCGCCCGCGCCGCCCGCCCTGTCGATCGCCTGCCGCAGCGAATTCTGTATTTCCGGAGTGAGTTTCATCTTGTCCTGTCCAAAATATTGCGCCGTCCGGCGGCTACACCGCAGCGCATGCTGTATCCCGATATTTTATACAATAAGTCTGTTCGCGGTACTTTACAAGTGCAAAAAACCCGCGATCCACTTGAATTTGCGTGTTTTCAGGGTTATAGTTTAGCGATGTCACTGTATTTATTTGAAATGAGAGGGGATCCCATGGAAAATACGACCATGCCCGTAGGCTTCGCCTGTCTGCGGCTGCTGATGAACAATTTGCGCCGTGACGTCAATTTTGACGCCCTGCTGAGCGACGAGCTGTTCAACGCCTACGCCGGCGACGACTGCACGGCGCTGGTCGAACTGGCGCGAAAACTCCGGCTCGACCCCGTGGCGCACCAGGATGTGATGACCGCGCTCGACACCTATCACGGTCAGGCGCTGCTGAAACTCAAAAACGGCAACTGGATCATTCTGGTCAGCACCGCCCAGTTCAAAAACTCGGACCGGGTCACCATCTGCGACCCGACCGCCGCCGAGGGGCGTCCGATCAACGTGCCGAAGGCGCAGATCGTCGAGCGGATCGGCGACAAGGTGATCTGCTTCGGCAATCTTCAGGACGTGGACATCCGCACCCAGACCGGACTCTTCTGCCTCTGCTCGGTGGCGCGTCACCACGGCGTCGACATGAATCTGCAGCGCGTGATGCACGACTACTCGATCGGCGAGGAGGAGCCGCCGCGCCGGCTGCTCCACGAGATCGCCGACGACTACAAGGTGCGCACCTCCGACCGCAAGCTCGCGTGGGATAAGATCATCAAGCTCAATCAGGCCTTCCCCGCCATCGCCCAGAAGGCGAACGGCCGCTACGTGGTGCTCTGCGGCTACCGTCCGCCCCAGCAGCAGCCCGCCGCCGTTCCCGCGGCGGCCCCCGCCGCGGAGGGCAAGCCGGAAGACGCGGCGGCGGAAAAGCCCGCCGCTCCGGCGCCGGATTCCGGCGATCTCGTGATCCTTGACCCCGAGCGTCCGCCCGAGGGGAACAACCACTTTTCGTTCTGGAAGCGCGAGGAGTTCGAGCGCGAGGTCCCCGGCAAGATAATGCTGCTCAAGCGCACCTACAAACTCAGCGACGAAAAACGCCCGTTCGATCTGTTCTGGTTCATCCCCGAGTTCATCAAGCTGCGCGGGATCTTCGCCCAGATCGCGCTGATGGTGGTGGCGCTGACGCTCGTTTCGCTGGCGGTGCCGCTCTTCTTCCAGATCATCGTCGACAAGGTGCTGGCGAACTATTCGTTCAACACGCTGAACGTGCTCGGCGCCGCGGTGATCCTGGCGGTGATCTACAACGGGTTCCTCGAATATCTGCGCAGCTACTTCCTGCTCTTCGCCACCAACAAGATCGATATTTCGACCGCCACCAAGACCTTCCGGCACCTGATGAAGCTGCCGATCGACTTCTTCGAGCGCATCCCCTCCGGGGTGCTGCTCAAGCACATGCAGCAGACGGAAAAGATCCGGGGGTTCCTCTCCGGCAACCTCTTCTTCACGCTGCTGGACCTCTGCTCGCTGGTATTGTTCATCCCGTTCCTGATGCTGTACAGCATGGCGCTGACGGGGGTGGTGATCGCCTTCTCGGTGGTGATGGCGCTCGTGATCGCCGCGCTGATCAAGCCCTTCCAGCGGCGGCTGAACGAGCTGTATCAGGCGGAGGGCAAGCGCCAGAGCATGCTCGTCGAATCGATCCACGGCATCCGCACCGTGAAGTCGCTCGCGCTCGAACCGGTCGAGGAAAAACGCTGGAACGACTCCACCGCCTATGCGATCAAGTCCTACTTCCGGGTCGGCAAGATCTCGATGACCGCCAGCAGCATCTGCAAAGTGCTCGAATTTTCGATGAACATCGCGGTCATCTGGATCGGCGCGCTGCTCGTCTTCGCCCACAAGCTCTCGGTCGGCGAACTCATCGCCTTCCAGATGCTCGCCGGCAGGGTCACGGGACCGCTGGTCAAGATCGTCGGGCTGATTCACGAGTATCAGCAGGTCGCCATCTCGGTCCAGATGCTCGGCGTCGTGATGAACACCCCGACCGAACCGGAGGGCGGCGGCGTCCGCAATCCGCTGCGCGGCGACATCGCCTTCGAGAACGTGACGTTCCAGTACCGCCCGAATCTGCCCAACGTGATCAAGAACATCTCGATCAAGGTGCCCGTCGGCAGCACGCTGGGCATCGTCGGACGCTCCGGCTCCGGCAAGACCACGCTGACCAAACTGCTGCAGGGGCTCTATCCCGTCCAGCGGGGACTTATCAAGATCGACGGTATCGACCTCCGCGAGATCGACCGTTCGCATCTGCGCAGCAGCATCGGCGTCGTGCTTCAGGACAACTACTTCTTCTCGGGCAGCGTGCGGGACAACATCAGCCAGACCAAGCGCAGCGCCACGCTGGAGGAGATCATCTACGTATCCAAACTCGCCGGTGCCGACGAGTTCATCCAGAAGATGCCGCGCGGCTACGACACCATGCTCGAAGAGAACGCCAGCAACCTTTCCGGCGGTCAGCGCCAGCGGCTCGCCATCGCGCGGGCGCTGCTGAACAACCCGCCGATCCTGATCTTCGACGAAGCCACCAGCGCCCTCGACCCCGAGAGCGAATTCGTGATCCAGAAGAACCTCAAGTCGATC
The DNA here is from genome assembly GCA_902783135.1 of uncultured bacterium. Classification (GTDB taxonomy): domain Bacteria; phylum Verrucomicrobiota; class Lentisphaeria; order Victivallales; family Victivallaceae; genus UBA1784. Next base: position 14,891 of record CACZPY010000216.1, on the reverse strand, counting down.
GCCCGCGGACGCACCGTGCTGATCATCTCGCACCGGTTGAGCATCGTCAGCCGCGCCGACAACATCATCGTGCTCGACAACGGTGAACTTGTCGCCAGCGGCAACCACGATCAGCTCATGGCGCAGCCCGGCATCTATCAGGAGTTCTGGCGTCAGCAAATGGAAAGGATAAATCCCGATGAAATCTGAAATACCGCAGGAAGTCGTCGACTTTCAGCCCGACGCGATACAGATACGCGACGAAAAACTGCCGCTGTGGGCACGCTTGAGCGTGTTGTCGATGCTGCTGATCTTCGTGGTCGCGCTGCTGTGGGCGTGCATCGCCAAGGTCGACGTGATCGTGCAGGCGCCCGGCAAGGTCGTCTCCGACAAGCAGATCATCGCCCTCAAACCGATCGACACGCAGATGATCCAGAAGGTCCACGTCAAGATCGGCGACATCGTCAAGAAGGGCGACGTGCTCATCACCTTCGACCCGACCATCAACAACGCCGAGATCGACCGGCTGCACCGCGAGATCCGCGTGCTCAGCGCCAAGATCGACCGCTTCGGCTGCGAGTTTTCCAAGCGCAACTTCGTTCCCAAGGCGGAATACGGCGAAGTCGGCAAGGCGGAAAAGGCGATCTTCGACCAGCGCAAGAAGGATTACGACGAGCGCATCACCTACTACAACAGCGCGCTGCGCCAGCTCGACGCCTCCAGAAAGACCAAGGAGGACAGCCTCGCCAAGCAGAAGGAGCGGTTGCAGGTCGTCCGGAAGATGGAAAAGATGTACTCCGACCTGAACGCCAAGAAAGCGGCGTCGCTCCGCGAACTCTGGAACGTCGAGATCACCCGAATGGAGATGGAGGGCAACGTCGACGCGCTCCAGAACAGCCTGCTCGAACTCGCCCACCAGCGCGAAAGCATCCTCGCCCAGAAGAACTCCTTCGTTCAGGAGTGGGTCAACAACATCTCCGAGGAAAAGGTCAAACTCGAACGCGAACTGGATTCCAACGTGAAGACGCTGGAAAAGAACATCCAGCTCGCCTCCTACGTCGATCACAGGGCGCCCTGCGAGGCGATGGTCCACGAGATCGCACCGCTTTCGGTCGGCTCCGCCGCGCGCGAGGGCGAAACCGTGATGACGCTGATCCCGCTCGACGGCCGCAACGAGGTCGAGGCGGAGATCCGTCCGCAGGACATCAGCAAGGTCAAGCTCAACGCCCAGGCGCGCATCAAGCTCGACGCCTACCCGTTCCAGAAGTACGGCACCATGGACGGCAAGGTGCGGACGCTTTCGCACGACACCATGGTCCGCCAGCAGCCGCCGACCATCGAGAATCCGAATCAGACCTACTACCGCGCCCGGATTACCATCGCCGGCAGGCTCCACCGTCAGCCGAAGAACTTCCGGCTGATCCCCGGCATGGTCACGCAGGTCGAGATCAAGATCGGCACCCGCCGGGTGATCGAGTACGTCATCCATCCGCTGATCAAGATGTTCGACGAGGCGGCGCGGGAACCCTGATGAATTCCCTGCATATCTTCGACATGGACGGTACGCTGGTCGACAACGACTGCGACGTATCGTGGAAACTCTTTCTGGTCGACGCGGGGATCGCTCCCCGCTCCGACCTCGAACTGGCGCAGAAGTACTACGACGACTACGCCGCCGGAGTGCTGGACTTCCGGGAGTTCCTCCATTTCCAGCTCCGCGAGTTCATCGGCAAAACGAAAGAGGAGATGGCGGAGCTGTGTCAGCGCCACTTCGACACTTTCGTCCGGCCCAAGTGCCGCCCCGGAGCCTTCGACGCGGTGCGCGCGGCGCGGGAATCGGGCGCGATCACGACCATACTATCCAGCACCAACACCATGATCAGCGACCCCGTGCGCCGTCATTTCGGCATCGACCTCGCCAACGGGACCACCCTCGAACTCGACGCTTCCGGACGCTTCACCGGCGGCATCGCCGGGCTATACGCGCTGGGGCCGAACAAGGTCGCCATCATGCGGGAACTCGCCGCGAAACTCGGCATCACGCCGGAGCAGGTTTCCGCCTACGGCGACAGCGACAGCGATCTCCCGCTGCTCTCGGCCGTCGGGCGCGCCTTCGCCGTGGCGCCCTCCGGCACGCTGCGCGCCGAAGCCGCCAAACGCAACTGGCCGATCCTCAACTGGTAGCCCAGTGGCGCGCGGCGGCGAAAATACGGACAAAAACATGCCCGGCCGATCACCCGGGCTTGCAATTGCGCCGTTCCCGATGTAAATTTTGCGGTTGCCGATGCTTCTCTTTCGGGAAGATGTCGCGGTACAGGTCCCGGATAAAACAGGATTGACTTATGGATTTCTCAAAAATTATTCAAGACGATTTGACCGAAGTCTGGGTTCAAGATCTATTTCAAAAACTTTCGCCTTATCCCTATCTCGCCGACATTCTCATAATCCTATGTTCTTTCGCGGCGGGCGCGGTGCTTGCACTGCTGTTGTTTTTGCTGCTGCGGCCGATGCTGCATCGTTTCTATCGCCGACACTGCGAAATGAACCCGGAACTTCTGGCGTGCATCCGCAAGATGATCGTTTCCTTCGTGGGGTGCCTGCCGGTGATGAGCATCTGTTACAACGTGTGGTGCGACGGAATGCACGAGTGGATCGCGCTCCTGATCGTCAAGCCGTTGTGGGGAATATTGATCGCTCTCCTCGCCCTGACGGTGACGTATGCCGTCAAGAGTTTCGGATTGTGGTACAAGCAGCAGCGCCATGCGGAGCAGCGCCCCATCGACGGTCTGCTAAAGTTGGCTATCAGCTTCGTGTGGACGGCGGCGGTCATCGTTTTCATTTCTATGCTGGTCGAAAAAAGCCCGGTCTACCTGCTTTCCGGACTGGGCGCGGTCGCGGCGGTTGTGATCCTGCTGCTTCAGCATACGATCCATTCCTTTGTCGCCAGCGTGGAGATCAACGCCGACCATCTGGTCGAGATCGGCGACTGGATCGTCATGGAATCCGAGACTTTCGGGGATATCGACGGCATTGTCACGGAAATATCACTGCACACCGTGAAAGTCCGCAACTGGGACCGGACCTTGGTCTGCCTGCCGATCTGCGATCTGGTCAACAAATCTTTCATCAATTTTACCGCGGTGGGCAAAGGCGGCGGCCGCCGCATAAAAAAGGCCTTTCTGATCGATCAGCGCAGCATCCGTTTCCTGAGTATGGAAGAAATCGGGCTCCTCAAGGGGTTCGACATTTTGAAGGATTATCTCGAAAACCAGGAAAACGAGATCAACCGATACAACACGGAACACTCGGGATTCAATACGCGCTATCTGACCAATCTCGGGATTTTCCGCATCTATGCGAAACTCTATTTGGAACAACATCCGCATATCCGCGCCGATCTGACGCTGTTCGTCCGGGAACTGGCGCCCGCCAGTACCGGGGTGCCGCTCGAGATCTATTGTTTTTCCAACGAGGTGAACTGGATCCGCTTTGAAGAGATCCAGTCCGAGATCATGGAACACCTGCTGGCGGTCCTGCCGAATTTCCGGCTGCGCGTTTTCCAGGAATGCAGCGACATATATCAGGAAATCGGCGATCAGATCGATGTCGTGGGCGGAGCATTCCGCTTCGACCGCCTGAAAAATCCGATTTACCCGAACAACGGCAATTACCCCGGCGAACGGGATTCATGACCGGCGCGTTGACGCCGACGGCAGTCCGTACAAAACAAAACCGGGATCCAGCCCTGCGGCTGATCCCGGAATTTTTTTTCGATGGACGCGTTCCGCGCTTTACGTCTTGTCTGCGCACGGCTTGCCAAGCCGTAAAAAAATCCGGCAGGGGTTCCTGCCGGATTTTCGAAGGCTGGTGGATCCAGACGGACTTGAACCGCCGACCCGGAGATTATGAGTCACCTGCTCTAACCGACTGAGCTATGGATCCGTGTCTGGGATATACTATACTCCGGCGGCGGCGGTTTTTCAAATCGCGTCGCCTCCACGCCGAGGGAATATCCTATTCGCCCGCGATCATGCGGCGCAGCCGGAAGCGCTCCTCGAAGTCCCGGTCGCCCCGGTACTTGGGGTAGCTCACGGCATCCGCGCGGCGGAACGGCACCCGCAGGGTCGTCGGGTAATTCCGAGTGTCGGAGCAGACATCCAGTTCCGGGTAGTACATCGCCGCGTCCAGTTGCTCCGGCGGCAGGATCGTCGTCTCCATATATCCGCGCGTGCGCTCCAAACCGGAGATCCGCACCTCGTTCGGGGTCGCCGTCCACCCCTCCGGCAGCCGCCACACGAAGCGCACCTCGTGCATCCCGGGGATGCCGTCGCGCACCCACAGCCGTACTTTCAGCGGTCGGCCGGGGGTGAGGTGGACGCCCTCGACGTACTCGACGCCGACTTTCGCGTACGAGATGTCGAAGCCGAGTTCGCGGGAAGATCTTTCCCAGATCGCCTTCGCCGCCGTATCGTCGAGCAGATCTTCGACCGGCGGACGCGGATTGTCGCGGTCGGCCTGCCGTTTCAGCCGCATCACCCGGCGCGTGAGATCGTCGATGGTCTTCGGGATGGAAAGTTTCAGCCCGAAGCGCTGGATCGCGCCCGTGACGATGGTGTTGCCGATGGGGGCGATCCACTTTTCCGGGATCGCTTCGATGCCGTACAGTATGCCCCACACCGCGCCCGCGGTCGCCGCGGTGCAGTCGGTGTCGTCGCCGCAGTCGGTGGCGAGGCACACCGTCCGCCCGAAGTCGCCCCTGCCGTACAGAAGCCCGAGGATCGCGAAGGCGACGTTCGCCGGAGCCTGGAAGTACCCAAGATCGGCGTTGAGTTCGACCACCTTGTTGCGCGCCTCCTGCCACGGCGTCCCGTCGTCGAAGCACTTGCAGACGAGCTCGACGGATTCGCGCAGACGCGACTTGGGCGGGATCTTGGAAAGCCCGATCGCGACCAGTTTGCGCAGATCCTTTTCGACGAACGCGGCGGATTCCAGCGCCGCCGTGAACATCTCGGCGTAGATCCCCTCGCCCTCGTGGTCGCAGCACGAGTCGAGCCACGCGAACTTCAGCGCCTCGTCCGGATCGCCGGGGAAGAGGCACGCCCAGATCTCCGAACGGATCCACGCGCCGTTGCTCCAGTGCCACGCGTCGTTGTCCACCGCGCCCGAGAGCGGCGGATAGAAGCCGTTGATGCTGTTGAGGCGGCAGACCGCGTACTCGTTCCACGGGCCTATGATGTTGCTGATCCAGTACTCGCCCATCAAGCGCGGGGTGATGTTGTACAGTCCGTGCTGCTCCGCGATGATCATCCACAACAGCTGCAGATCGAGGTCGTCGTTGGGTTCGGGCTTGCCGAAGAGGTCCTTCTGCACGTAGAACTCGACGTCGTTGATCTCGGTCTTGCCCTCGAAGGGGGTGCCGAGCGTGCCGCCGATGTTTTTTCCCATCCAGCAGCCGCGCACCGAAGATTCATAGGAAACCGCCATTTTTTCACTCTCCTTTATTTGGATCGGTTGTCGTCTTTGTACACCAGAAAACCGTGGGTTGAGCCGGCTTCGGCGTCCCACTTCGCCCCGGAGCGGAACACCTCGCCCTTATGCGGTCCGATCAGCCCGCGCATCCGGGTCCCCGGAGGCAGGATGACCGATTTTTCGCCGCCCGTCGCCGCGTGAAGGAAGATCACGTCGTTGCCGACCCACACCGGGTCGCCGGTATCCGGCGTGTAGAAACGCACCCCGGCGCGCGCCGCCAATTGCCGGAGCACTTCGACCGGCAGCGCGGGCAAGGTGGAAAAGATGTGCCGTGCGCCGTCCTTTCCGCCCCCCGCCAGCATCGGCCGCCCCGCTTCGTCGCGCCCCAGAACTTCGTCGAAGCCGCTTTCCGGGCGGAACCACGGCGCGAACGGGACGGGCACGGTGCAGGTGAACTTCGAAAGCGGCGCGACTGTCTCCATCACCGGCGCGGCGATCTCCTCCGACATAGCGGTCCCGAGACCGAGGAAATCCCCGCAGAACTCCGGTCGCGGTCCCCGGTCGGGGTAGAACGCCCCCGGCGCGTAGAACCACAGCACCGTCGCCTTCTCGGCGGCGAAGCGTTTCGACAGTTTTTCGCGCTGTTCCTTGCTCAAACAAAAGACGTTCGCCATAATGTAGAACTTGTGCGGCGGCAGAGTTTCGTCCCGCAGGTCGTCCAGATCGATCACCCGGAACGACGTTCCCAGCCGGTTGAGGTCGCGGAACAAGGGTCCCGCGATCGCGGGCAGCACCGTGTCGCGCGCGTTGCGCCGCGTATAATAGACGCTGTCGCGGTCGAAGACCACCGCCACGTCGCGCGGCGTAAGATCCCGCACTGGCGGCGAACAACGCTGCCAGTGCGGCGGCAAGCCCCTTTGCGGTCATGGCGTAATCCTTCAAGCGTTTCCGGAGTTGATTTTTGCCGTTTCGCATACTATATTCAATTTCATGCAGACAGACAACCCTGAAAAAGCGGAAAAACTTCAAATATCGTACAAACAAAGTCAAAAATAGTCCATCCCGCGCCGCAGGTGCGAAAAATGAGCGACGCCGCAAAATACGAGATATATATCGGCCGGAGCGAATACTCCGCGTACCACTCCCACGCCGGGGACCGCGGCAACTGGAACATGCTGCTCACCTTGGCGGGCGAGGCCCGGCTCGCCATCAACGGCAGGCGCCTGACCCTCGCGCCGGACCGGCTCTACATGATCGAGCCGGGTCCGCCGCGCCGCTTCACGGTGCAAACAAGCTGGAGCGCCTACTGGCTCCACTTCGATCTGGACGCCCATATCCAGATCCGCCCCGAATGGCCCGCCGTCGGCCCCGGAGTCCGCTCCGTGATCCCGAACGGGAGCGACCTCGAACAACTGCGGCAGGTCTTCGGCGAGATCATGCACGTCTGCACCCTCCGGCGGCACGGCTGGTATCTGCTCGCCTACAATCTGGTGCAGGAACTCATATTGCGCGGCAACATGGCGGTTTGCGACGCCCTCGGCGAGCACACCGAACTCACCGCCCGGATGCTCGAAAACCTCGACACCGCGCGGAACATCGACGACATCGCCAACCGCTGCGCGATCTCCCGGTCGGGATTCTTCGCCAAATTCCGTTCGACCTTCGGCACCACCCCCGCCAAATACCGCGAACATCAGGTGCTCGCTCAGGCACAGGCGCTGCTGGAGAACTCCGCCTTGAGCATCAAGGAGATCGCCCGCGAGCTCAACATCGGCGCCCCCGGTTACCTTTCGACCCGCTTCAGAAAGGCTTTCGGCATCTCGCCGCGAGAATACCGGAGCAAACACCGCGCCGGTCTCGCCGGGGCGCCGGAAAAATGACCTTGTCGCAAACGGTTTGTTTTTTGCCGCCCCGGGTGCTAAATTAAACGCGGATGAAAGATCACGGCGGAGTACGACATATGAAAACCGGTCTGGTGCTGGAAGGCGGCGCGATGCGCGGATTGTTCACGGCGGGGGTCATCGACGCGCTGCTGAAACACGACGCGAAATTCGACGGGCTGATCGGGGTCTCCGCGGGGGCCGCCTTCGGCTGCAACTTCAAATCGCGGCAGAGCGGGCGGGTGCTCCGGTACAATCTGCGCTTCTGCCGCGACTGGCGTTACGCCTCGTGGCGGTCGCTGTGGCGGACGGGAGACTTCTTCGGCGCGGAGTTCTGCTACCATTTGCTGCCGGAAAAACTCGACCCCTTCGACGCGGCGGAGTTCGCGCGCAATCCGCTGGAGTTCCACGTCGTCGCCACCGACGTCGAAAGCGGCGAAACCGTCTGCCGCCGGCTCGACACCGCGAGTGCGGAGACGATGGAGTTCATCCGCGCCTCGTCGTCGATGCCGCTCGTGTCGCGCATGGTCGAAGTGGACGGGCGGCGTCTGCTCGACGGGGCGCTCGGCGATTCGATCCCGCTCGAACGCTTCGAAAAACTCGGGTTCGGGCGCAACGTGGTCGTGCTGACCCAGCCCGCCGGATACGTGAAACGCCCGAACCGCGCCCAATGGCTGTTGAAAATGGTCTACCGCGACTATCCGGAGCTCGTCGCGGCGGCGGCGGCGCGCCCGGAGCGCTACAACGCCCAGCTGGAATACGTCCGCGCCGCCGAAGCCGCGGGGCGGGCGCTGGTGCTGCGTCCGGAGTCGCCGCTGCCCATCGGGCGCATCTGCCACGATCCCGCCGCGATAAGAGAGGTGCACCGCATCGGCTTCGAAGCGGCGGAACGGCGCATGGAGGAGATATTGGACTTCCTGCGCCGCGCCGAGTCGCAGTAGATCAGCGCCCGATCACGATATCGGCGCGCCCGGCGACGTCATACGCGCGGATATAAGCCTCCTCCAGCGGTATCCAGCGCGTTTGGAACATCCGCGCGCCCGCTTCGCCGTTGCGCGCCCGGATGCGGCGCAGCTGCTCCTCCGGGGCGATGTCGTAAAAGACCTTCAGATCCGCGTAGTCGCCGAACTTGGGATGCAGACTGTACGCGCCCTCGACGATCCGCCACTTGGAACGGCGCACTTCCGCCGTCCGGTCGCAGCGCATCGTCGAGCAGTCGAACACGCGGTACGAAAAGGGCTCCGGCGAAGCGAGGCGCGGCAGCACCTCCGCGGCGAAGCGTTCGTAGTGGACATTGCCGCCGGGTTCCCGGTAACGCGCCTCCGTGCGCAGTTCGGGCGGCAGGAAGAAGTCGTCCATATGGACGGAACCGGCGTCCAACACCCCCGCCAGCTGCCGCGCCAGCGTGGTCTTGCCCGATGCCGCGCGGCCGTCGACGGCGATGATGCGGACGCTCTTTTCCGGCAGCGCCGCCGCCGCGGTCAGCACGGGGAAGGCGTTGAGGAAGCGGGTGCTGACGAGCCGGTAGGCGGGCCGTTCGCTTCGGCGGTACGCCTCCGAGTGGTGGACGGGGCCGCCGTTTTTCGGCAGTTTCAGAAATTCGCTCCGCAGTTCTCCCGTGAGCGTGCGTTCCGCGACCTTGCAGTAGTCGGCGAAGACCGCGTCGCCGTCGGCGAAGTGCCGCGCCGAGGCGGCGAACAGATTGAACAGCCACTCCGGCGGGAGTTTTCTCGCCTTCCACGCGCCGAGATCCACGCGGATGAAATCGGGCGAGATCACCTCGAAGAGCGGTTCCCGGGGACGCTCCTCCACGGCGGAAAACTCGGCGTCGAAATAACGCCGCGCCGCCGCGGTGTGCCCGAGGATATGCTCCGGACCGCGCGCCCCCTGCATACAGAGTTTCAGCACGTCCTCGCCGCGCATGGCGGGGTGGGCGCGCAGCTGCCCGGCGAGGCAGGTTTCGAAATCCAGTTCCGCGCCGTCGCGCAGCAGCACGGTGCGGTCGCCGTCGAAGCGCGTTTCCAGACGCGGCGCGGCGGCGCATCCCGCGAACAGCGCGGCGGCGAGGAGGGCGAAAAGTACCTGCCGCATGGCGGTCAAAGCAGTTTTTTCAGCGCTTCGCGCCCGGTCATGCCGCAAGTGACGCCGAGAGCGGCGGCGGCGGTGGAACATTTCTTCACCGGAGCGGCGAGCATGTCGTCGAAACTGCCGACCCCGGTGACGATCGCGACCGCGTCGCCGACCTTGTCCGCGGTCTCGACCGAGAAGTAACCGCACCCCAGAAAGCCGCGCGAAGTTTTGAGCAGCAGTATCTTGGTGTTGCCGGTGGGGATCAAGTGCCCCGCGATGGCGCGCCCGTCAAGCTGGATCTCCGTCGTCATCCGATCATCCCTTTCCGTGTATGTTGTCCGAAAGCCGCTTGAAACAAAAAACGCGCCGGAGCACAAACTCCGGCGCGGCATGGCAACGTTACAGCGTCAGACCGATCTGATACGCCTTGAAGTTCTGCTCGACCACCTTCGGCTTATGGCCGAAGTTCTCGGTGATCGCCTCGGCGAAGACCTTGTCGAAATGCGCCCCGTCTTCCGCGTCGAGGTACTTTTCCTTGAGCAGTTTCGCGAGCGCCCCGAGCAGCACCGAGTTCGCGCACTTGGGATTGCCCACCTGATGGGTGGCGATATCCAGCGAGTCGATCCCGAGCAGGGTCTGCGTGCCGCGCTTTGCCGGAGTCGGCATCGACGAACGGTCGTAGACCAATATCCCGTCGTCCTTGAGTTCGTGACCGAACTTGTCGAGGGCGGTCTGGGTCATCGCCACCAGAAGGTCGCAGTCACGGTCGACGATCGGCGACGAGATGCGCCCCTTGCTGACGATCACCGAACAGCTGGCGGCGCCGCCGCGCTGTTCCGGCCCGTAACTGGGCATCCAGCTGGCGTTGAGGTTGCGCAGCCGCCCCATGTTGGCAAGGGTGAGCCCGAGGCTCAATATCCCCTGTCCGCCGAAGCCCGAGACCTTGATGCGCAGTTCGCGGTCGAAGAGCTTGGAACTCGTCCGGAACTCCTTGCCGACGCCGACGCCTTCGCGCTTCGGAGCCAGCAGCGCCGCCTTGATCTCCTCGGCGTCGTGGATCGGCGGCGGCGGCAGTTTGCCCGCCGGAGTTTCGGCGGAGCGGTCGCGCACGACCCCGAGCGGGAAGTATTGTGTCATCTGCTCTTCGATGAACTTGTTGATGCCGGCGGCGTCCATCTTGAGGTTGACGGGACACGGCGACAGCACCTCGACCAGCGAGAAACCCTTGCGTTCCTTGAGGTTTTCGATGCCCTTGTAGACCGCGCGCTTCGCGGCGGCGATCCGCGCCGGAGTGGTCAGCGCGACGCGCTCGATGTAGATCGGCGCCTCGAGGGAGTTGATGAGTTCGCAGACCCGCATCGGATAGCCGTCGGTCTCGACGTTGCGTCCGTAGGGGCTGGTGGTCGTGATCTGCCCGGGCAGCGTGGTCGGCGCCATCTGACCGCCGGTCATGCCGTAGTTCGAGTTGTTCACGAAGAAGACGGTCATGCGTTCGCCGCGGTTCGCCGCCTGGATGAACTCGTTGAACCCGATGGCGGCGAGGTCGCCGTCGCCCTGGTAGCTGATGACGAAGGAGTCGGGATTCGCGCGTCCGGCGCCGGTTCCCACCGCGGGCGCCCGGCCGTGCGGCACCGAGATCGCACCGAAGTTGAAGTAGTAGTACGCGAAGACCGCGCACCCGACCGGCACGATCAGATAGGTGTTCTGCTGGATGCCGTAATGCTCCACCGCCTCGGCGACGAGTTTATGGAGTATGCCGTGGCCGCAGCCGGGGCAGTAGTGCATGTTGGTCTTGACCGGACCGGGGCGGCGGTTGAACGTGTCGAAGAAGACCTTTGACCTGCCGAATTTGACTTTTTCGCTCATTTGGACACCTCGTTCCAGACTTTCGTCACTTCTTCACAGACTTCTCCGCAGCTCGGGATGTTGCCGCCCATGCGGTGACAGAGACGCACCGGCTTGCGGCAGCGGGTGGCGAGTTCGACGTCCTCGATCATCTGCCCGGCGCTGAGTTCGAGGCTCACGAACGCCTTGACACGCTCCTCGCGCGACAGTTTTTCGAGCACGTTCTTGGGGAAGGGCCAGACCATCTTCGGCCGCACCAGCCCCGCCCGGATCCCGCGCTGACGCAGGAGTTCGATCGCGCCGAGCGCGACCCGCGACGAGATGCCGTAGGCGACGAACACGATCTCCGCGTCGGAGGTCTGATACTCCTCGTACGACTGCTCCGCTTCTTCGATCCTGCGGTACTTGTCGATGAGTTTGTGGTTCAACGCTTCGAGATCGTCGTGTTCCATGTAGATGCTGGTCAGGATGTTCGCCTCGCCGTTGACGACCCGTCCCATCTTCCACTCGGGATCGTAATCGTACTTGATCGGCTCGGGGAGTTCCACCGACTCCATCATCTGTCCGATCACGCCGTCGGTCATCACGTAGGCGGGCATGCGGTACTTTTCCGCCATCAGGAACGCCTGACGCGCCATGTCGCACATCTCCTGCACCGAGTTCGGCGTGAAGACGAGGCAGTGGTAACTGCCGTGACCGCCGCCCTTGACCACCTGGAAGTAGTCCGCCTGCTCGGGACCGATGTTGCCCAGCCCCGGGCAGCCGCGGGTGACGTCGACGATCAGACAGGGCAGCTCGTAGGCGGCGAGGTAGCTGACGCCCTCCTGCTTGAGGCTGATGCCGAGACCGCTCGACGCGGTCATGGTGCGTTTGCCGGCGGCGCTGGCGCCGATGACCATGTTGATCGCGGCGAGTTCCGATTCCGCCTGAATGAAGGTGCGGTGCAGTTTCGGGAACAACAGCGCCGCCGCCTGCGCGATCTCGCTCGCCGGAGTGATCGGATAACCGAAGTAGCAGTCGCATCCCGCGAAGAGCGCCCCGTACACGGCGGCTTCGTTGCCCTTGAGCAGCAGCCGATGATTATATTCCATGATCGCTCCTCACTCCTCTGTGATCTCGAAGATGGTGATGGCTCCCGGCTCGGGGCACTGATAGAAGCACGACCCGCAGCCGATGCACTTTTCCGGTTCCTTCGCTTCGACCGCGAAGTACCCCTGACAATTGAGTTTGCCGCCGACGCTGATCAGCGACTTCGGACATGCGGCGACGCAACGGTAGCACCCCTTGCACTCATCGCCGCTGATCCGGATACGAAATTTCTTTGCCATTGTTATCTGACGCAGCTCCCTGTTCCGCCGTTAGGCATCCGGTTGTTCGTTCGAAACGTCTATCTTATTAATATACATCGCAGTCGGGGACAATTCAACGTCGACGGCGGAGCAAAAAAGATGTTTGCATGTCGCGCCGGCAGGAGCTATATTATCCTGTACCGCGCCGAAACGCGCCGGAGCGCCGGCGCCTCGGACGCACCGACGAACTCCAACGGGGGCAAGCAGAAATGATCATCGTCAATGGCATGGTTCACGACGCCGTGAACGAAAAACCGCGCCGCATCGGCATCCGCATCGAAAAGGGAAAGATCACCGCGCTGGGCGCCAAGCTGACTCCGCGGCGGGGCGAAAAGGTGGTGGACGCGCAGGGATCCAACGTCTATCCCGGCCTCGTCGAAGCGCATTCGCATATCGGGCTCGCGTCCTTCGCCGTGCGCGCGCCCATCGCCAACGACTACAACGAGAACACCGAGATCGTCACGCCCGAGCTCGATCCCGTGGACGCGATCGACCCCAACGACGAAAGTTTCAAACTCGCACTCAAGGGCGGCGTGACCTGCGTCGCCACCGGTCCCGGCAGTTCCAACGTCCTCGGCGGCACCTTCACCGCCATCAAGACCGTCGGCCGCCGCATCGACGACATGATCGTCAAGCACAAGGTCGCCATGAAGTGCGCCTTCGGCGAGAACCCGAAAAGCGTCTACGGCACCAAGAACAACGCTTCGCGCATGACCACCGCCTTCCGGCTGCGCGAACAGCTCGCCAAGGCGAGGGAATACATGGAAAAACGCGAAGCGGCGGCGAAGGATCCCAACGGGAAAAAGCCGGACCTCAATCTGCGGCTGGAAGCGCTGATCCCGGTGCTCAAGGGCGAGATCCCGCTCAAGGCGCACGCCCATCAGGCGAACGACATCTTCACCGCCATCCGCATCGCGCGGGAGTTCGGCGTCAAACTGACGCTGGAGCACTGCACCGAGGGGCATCTGATCGCCGACATCCTCGCCAAGGAAGGGTTCATGCTCGCCGTCGGTCCGTCGTTCGGCTTCCCCAAGAAGCCGGAGCTGAAACACAAGACCTTCGCCACGCCCGGCATCCTCGCCAAGGCGGGCTGCCACGTTTCGATCATCACCGACTGCGGAGTGACTCCGCAGGAGTATCTGGGCACGGTCGCGGGACTGGCGGTACAGGCGGGCATGGAGCCGTTCGCGGCGCTGAAGGCCATCACCATCAACCCGGCGGAACACCTCGGCATCGCCGACCGCGTCGGCTCGATCGAACCCGGCAAGGACGGCGACATCGTGATCTGCGACGGCGACATCATGAGCAACATGTGCCGGGTGAAACAGGTCTTTATCGAAGGCAAGTCCGTCTATCAGGCGGAGTGATCGCCGAGCAGACTTTCGATCGCATCGACGGTGCGTCCGGTGGCGCCGCGGTGCAGCCCGATCGCATTTTTGGCGCGTGATCCGAGGTCCGCGCGGGCCCGCGGGTCGGCGAGCAGACGGCGCAGCACTCCGGTGAGTTCGCCGTCGGACGCGACCGCGGCGACGGCGTCGTTCTGCTCCAGCACCTGAAGCAGGAAGCGGAAGTTGCGCAGCACCGCCCCGGTGACGATCGGCTTGCCGAGCAGCGCGGGCTCGATGAGGTTGTGACCCTCGTCGTGCCCGGCGAGACTCTTGCCCATCACCACCACGTCGGCGGCGTTCATGAACATCATCATCTCTCCGGTGGTGTCGGCGAGCAGGACATCGACCGGCTTCGCCGCCGACTTGCTCGCGCTGCGACGCACATACGGCAGATTGTGCGCGTCGAGCATGGCGGCGATATCCGCGCCGCGTTCGGCGTGGCGCGGGACGAGCACGATCTTGAGATCGGGGAACTCCGGTTTGAGTTCGATGAAGGTATGGATCAACAGTTCCTCCTCTCCGGCGTGGGTGCTGGCGCCGAGCAGCACGGTACGCGGCGCGGCGCCGAAGCAGGCGTCCAGTCCGGGATCGCCCGGATTTTCGGGGATCTCCTGATCGAACTTCATGTTGCCGCAGACGGCGACATGCGCCTCCGGCGAGACCTCGCGATAGCGCTCCGCGTCGGCGTCGCTCTGGACGAGTAGCCGGTCGAACTTGGCGAGCAGGGGTCCGAAGAAACACTTGAGTTTCCGGTAGCCGCGCACCGAATGGTCGGACATCCGTCCGTTGGCGAGCACCAGCGGGATGCCGCGCCGCTTGCCCTCGCAGATCAGATTCGGCCAGATCTCGGTCTCGAAGATCACCAGCATCCCCGGCCGGATCACGTCGAAGGTGTGCCTGACCATCCACGG
>CACZPY010000215.1 GCA_902783135.1 uncultured bacterium | reverse complement strand
TGCCGCCGCTGGAGACCTTGACATAAGCGCTGGCGGTCGCGCCGCCGGTGTTGTCGCCGTAGGCGGAGACGCCGCTCACCACCGCCGCGCTGCCAACCGTCATCACGCCGCTCACCGTGACGTTCGAACCGACGGCGCTGGTGAGCATTTCGAGGGTGCCGCCCTTGTAAACGGTGACGTTATTGGCGGAACCGGCGCCGTCGGTGCCGCTCGACCAGATCTGCGCCTTGTCGTAGATATGGAGGTTTTCGGCGAAGCCCTGACCAAAGATCTGCACATTGCCTTTTTTGACGGTGAAGTTGCTGACGTAGCCGTGGTTGTAGACGCGCAGCTGGCTGGCGTTGGCGCTTTCGACGGTGACGTTGACCGCGGAGGCGTAATTGTAGACGTACATCATCGCCCCCTGGTCCATGACCAGACCGTCGATCACGGCGCCCGCGCCGGTGTGCTGGATCGCCGCGCCGGAGACGACGGCGTTGCTCACCTTCACCCCCGCCCGGATGTCCAGACGCCACGTGCCGGCGGCGTTGACGCCGGAGTCGATGTGGATGTCTTCGATGATCGTTCCCGCATGGTATGCCGAGATGCGGCAGCTGCCGCCGCCGACGGCGACGCCGCTCGCGTAAGCCTGAGTCTGCATCCACAGCCGACCGCCGTCGGTCAAGGTGGTGTCTTTGGCGGTGCCGCCGACCATTTCCAAGAGGCCGCTTGCGGTCACGGTGGTGCTGGTGTAGTTGTCCCCGGCGTTGACTCGTCTGGTGGTCCCGCTGACCACGACGTTGGTGTAGTCGGCCATGATTCTTTCTCCTTGTGTTTGGTACTTTTTGGAAATTCGTTCAAGAAACTTGTTTCATATACATATCGCGCGCGCATTGCGCGAAGAGCCGGTCGTAAACTTCGCAGACCGCCTCCGGCGTCATCCCGCGCGGGCTCGCCTCGTCCTCGACGCTCGCGAGACGCGGAGCCCCGCCGAGGATGCCGAGGACTGCCGTCCAGTCCACATTGCCCGTCATCGGCATTTTGTGTTCGTCCGCCAAGCCGTCGTTGTCGTGCAGATGCGCGACGACGATATACGGCAGCAACTCCTCTTCCATGCGCCGGTCGCAGAAGACGAACTCCATGTTCATCCGCTGGATCGCGTCGAGCCGGATCGCTTCCTCCGTCTTGCCGGGAGCGCGCAGACTGATATTCGCGTGGCCGACGTCGACGCAGACGCCCAGATACGGCGACCCGAAGTGTTTCACATATTTCTTCAACGCCGCCGCGTCGCTCACCGGGGAAAAAGCGTTTTCGAGCGCGATGACGACGCCGTTCTTTTCCGCAGCGGGAAGCAGTATTTCCAGCCCGCGGATCACCTGCTCCATGTATCCCTCCGGCGTCATGCCGTCGGGGAGCCACCCGATGTGCATGGTGTAAGTCGCGACGCCGAACTCGGCGGAGAGTTTTTCAATAAGCGCGAGGTGTTTCTTCACGAAGCGAGACTTCCGGTCGCCGGTGAAACTGTCGATCTTCACGTTGCGGGTCTCCCAATACGGCGCGTGCGATCCCGCCGCGACGCAGCCGCTTTGCGCAAACGCATCCTTGAGGAACCCGGCAAAGCCCCGGTCCGCCAACAGCCGGTCGCACCACTTGTCGCCGATGACCAATCGCTTCTGCCCGGCAGCGACAAACCGCTCCATCCGCGGCCGGATGTCCGCATCCGCCACGTTGCTCCACGAGTAGAAGTGAGCCAGTTTGTCCTTGAGCATCGTTTATCCCTGTTTGCCGCTGTAATTTTTAAGCATACGCCGCAAAAAATTTTTCTCACGCGCCCCAGTAATCCGCCCGGATCGACTTTTCCGCCAGCGTCGCCTTGCACCGCTTCACCATCACGCCGCCGGGCAGTCGGTTGTGGTGGACGAAGAAGAAGTCTATCGCCATCGGGATCAGCGACATCTGGAAACTGAAGCGGTAGACGTTCGGCAGCATGTCGAAATCGTTCGGGAACTGCTTGCTGGTGTTGATGACCGCCACCGGACGGCCGCCGATGAGCTTGCTCCACTCGGGGTGGAAGACCAGCATCCCGAGCGTGTAGTCCCTCAATACGAGCATGTCGAAGTCGTTCTTGTGCTTGCGAAGCGACTTGAGCCCGTGGATGATGTCCCGCGCGGTGATCCTCTCGCAGATGATCGACGACCGGTCGAAACCGCACTTCTTCGCCGCGAGTTCCAGCCCCTTTTCCATCGAGCGGGCGTAGGTCAGCTCGTCCTTCGGCGACATCCACACCAGCACCCGTTTCGCCTTCAGCTTTCCGGCGAGTTCGAGTATCTTTTCGTACATATCCTGAAAGTCGTTTTCGACTCGCGGGATGCCGGTCTCCAACTCGGTGCAGCCGATGTGCATGATCGGCTTTTCCAACGCCTTGACCGCCTCCACCCACGCCGGAGTGATGAACCCGGAAATGATGATGTAGTCGCACCGCTCCAGTTCGTGGATGGCGACGCTGCTGATGTCGATCCCGCTGGTACGGACCACCCGCAGATCGCAGAGGTGCTCCCGCAGCGCGTTGCGCAAGGTCTCTTCGGCGGGGCCGGACGGATAGTCGTTGACGCCGACGCTCAAAATGCCGAGCCGCGTCGAGTAGTTGGCGCGGTCCCAGTTCTTGCCGACGAAGACGCCGCGGTTCTTTTCGCGCCGCAGCATCCCGCCTTCGCAGAGTTCGTCCTCGGCGCGGCGCAACGGCAGATTGCTCGTGCCGAAGAGCGTGCACAATTTGCGCTCGCTCGGAAGCTTCGCACCCTCCTTGAGGCGGTTCTCGAAGACGTAGCGCAGCAGTTTCTGCTTCACGTCGTTGTATTTCAATACCTTGATCATCAACGTTTTTCTATCGTTTTACCCATCCCGCGATCCGAAAAAAGGGGTCTATTCGTCCCCAGTGCTTTTTTTTTACAGCATTTATATTATACCCCATTCCGCTGTCAAAAGCAATAGCGCGACGAAAATTTTTCGGAAAAAAATGAAACTACGAAATACATTAAAAAGGGTTAAAGTTGTCGGTTATCGGTTATCGGTTATCGGTCGCGGACGGGTGTCAGCAGGCGGATAACCGTTTGTCCCGCGTAAGATATGTTTCTTGTTCATGTCCGTTCATGTCCGTTCGGGCTTGCCACGCCGTAGTCCGCAGGACGAAGGCGGGTCCGTTCGGGCTTGCCACGCCGTAGTCCGCAGGACGAAGG
>CACZPY010000214.1 GCA_902783135.1 uncultured bacterium | reverse complement strand
GCCACCGCGGCAATGCATCTCGTGATGCTGTATCCGATACGCTGGGGTCAAAAATGGTTCGCCGCCGCGCAGAACGGCGACAATTACAGTTATCTCGCCTTTACGCTGTTGCCGTTCATCGGGCTCGGGCTGTCGTTTCTGGTCCAGCGTTTCTGGGGCGGACCGCGCTACGCGAAGAGCCTGAGCCCTCTGATCCTCGCCTTGAGCCGCCACCGCAACTCCATCCCGCTCCGGGATACGGTGACGCATCTTCTTTCCAGTTCGCTCGCGGTCGGCTGCGGCGGGTCCGCGGGGTTGGAAGCGCCGAGCGTGCTCACCGGGTCGGCGATCGGCGCCAACGCCGCCTCGCTCTTCGGCATCGACCGGAGCAAACGCAATCTCCTGATCGGCTGCGGCGCCGCCGCGGCGATCTCGGCGATCTTCAACAGCCCCATCGGCGGAGTGCTCTTCGCGGTGGAGGTGCTGCTGCCCGAGTTCCGGGTGGCGGCATTAGTGCCGATGCTGATATCCAGCGCCGTCGCCACCGTGGTATCGCGGGTGATCCGGCCGGACGTCACGAATCTGGCGCTGACCATCGACACGCCGTGGCGCACCAACGCCATACCTTATTACTTTCTCTGCGGCGCCATCAGCGCGCTCGTCGGGGTGTACGTGATCCGCTGCGCCTACGCCTTGAGCGGGCTGCTGAAAAAACGTTTTCCGTCGGCGCTGCTCCGGCTGTTCGCGGGAGGTGCCGCATTGTGCCTGCTGCTGGCGGTATTTCCGGTGCTGCGCGGCCAGGGCTACTGGGCGATCTCCGAGATCTTCGACGGCGATTTTGCGGATATACTCAAACGCTCTCCGCTGTTGTCGCATCTGCCGAGCGTCGCGGCGGCGGTGGCGATCCTCGGCGCGGCGATCTTCGTGAAGGTGATAACCTCGGTGCTGACGGTGGATTCCGGCGGCGACGGCGGCATCTTCGCGCCGTCGATGTTCATCGGCGCCTTCACGGGGTTCGCCTTTGCGCGCGCCATCAATCTGACCGGACTGATCGCCCTGCAGGAGCAGAACTTCGTGATCGTCGGCATGTGCGGAGTCTTCACCGCCGTCATCCGCGCTCCGCTGACCGGGATATTCCTCGTCGCCGAAGTCACCGGCGGCTACATCCTGCTGGTGCCGCTGATGATCGTATCGGCGGTGTCGTGGTTCGTGGCGCGGCTTTTCGAACCGCATTCGATCTACCGCAAGGCGCTCGCCGAAAGCCGTCTGCTCTACGACGACCGCGACCGCGCGCTGCTGCAGCGCATCCCGGTGCGGCTGTGCATCACGAGCGACTACATCCACCTCGCGCCGGACAACACGCTGGAATTGATCGGCGAACTCACCGCGCGGACCACGCAAAAGATCTTTCCCGTGCTGAACTCCTCGGGCGGACTGCAAGGCGTGATCCGGGTGGAAAAGATCCTTTCCGCCATGATCGATCCGACATTGGCGCGGTCGCTGGTGGCGTTCGACCTGATGGAGGCTCCGCACGGGGCGATACTGCTCGACGACGATCTGGCGGGCGCGATGGAACTCTTCGAGCGCTACGACCGCCCCTATCTGCCGGTGTTCAGCGACTCCGGCAAGTTCTCCGGTTTCATCTTCCGGGACACCTGTCTCGCCAAGTACCGCGCGCTGGTCCGCGAAAGCGACGGAGTGTAAAAATCCCGCTTGCAATATCGGCTCCGCCCGTGTCTATTATTCCGAAGTCATTCCTATCAACATCATGGAGCATGGGATCATGAAGATACACATCCTCGGCAGCTGCTCCGGCACCGAACCGATGCCGGGGCGTCACCAGACGGCGTGGATTCTGGAGACGGCCGGGAGGCTTTACCAGTTCGACGCTGGCGAAAACTGCGCCTGGACCGCGCACACCAACAATCTGAACGTCGCAGCGTTGCGCGCACTCTTCATCACGCACCCGCACTTCGACCACGTCGGCGGTTTTCCGCACCTGCTGTGGACGCGTTCCAAACTTCACAACTATCACAAGATACCCCTTGCGGAGGAGGTGCTGCCGGTATTCACCCCCGAACCGGAGCAGTGGGCGCACCTCGCGGAACTGATGATCTGCCTGCGCAAGAAGAAGGATCCCGTATTCGCGGCGACCAAGGTCGTCGACGGCGAAGTTTTCTCCGACGAAGCGCTCCGGGTAGAGGCGCTCCACAACCGGCATCTGCGCGTCCCGGAAAACGGCGATTGGCGTTCGTTCAGTTATAGGATCTTCGCCGAGGGTAAACGCATCGTCTATTCCGGCGACCTCAGGGAGGCGGCGGAACTGGACGAATGGTTCGCCTCCGGGTGCGATCTCGTACTGATGGAAAGCGGCCACCACCGCCCGTGGGAGGCGGCGGCGCACATCCGCGAAGCCGCCGGAACCAAGGTTCGCAAACTCGTGTTCATCCACCACGGGCGGGACTACCTCGAACGCCCGGAAGAGACGGCGGAACTCACCCGTAAGGCGTGGGGCGAACCGGTCGTCTTCGCCGACGACGCGATGACGATGGAAATATGAACACGGCACAGCGGAGAATGCCATAATGAGTTGGAACGGAGCCATCATCGGCACGATCATCGGCGCGCAGTTGGGTCGTCTGGCGGGCGCGTGGGGCGCCGTGGCGGGCGCGGTCATCGGCGGCGTTCTCGGCGGGATGAACGACGGCGAAAGTTCGAGCCCCTCCCCCGATCCGGATCTATCCGGCGGGTCGTCGCGCGAGGAACTCCTGACCGAGCCGTGGGAAACGCTCTTCCGCTCCTACGGCAGACTCGCCAAATCCGACGGAGTGGTGACCCGGGATGAAGCGGACCTCGTCGGCGCGTTTCTGCGCCAGACCGGATTGGACTCCGCCTGCCGCAAACGCCTGATCGCCGCCTTCAACGAAGGTAAAAGATCCACGCAGAGTTTCGGCAGGCTCGTCACCGCGGTCAAAAACAGTTTTCGCCCCGGTGCTTACGCCGATATCTTGAGGTCTTACTGCGACCTCGCGCTCGCCGACGGCGTGCTCGGCGATCCGGAACTCGCGATGCTGCGCGAAGCCGAAACGGTGCTCGAATGCGCCGGCTTCGTCGACCGCTGGCTCAAAGAGGTGCACGGCGAACGGCAGGAACAAAGACGGGAACCGCCGCCGCGGGAACCCGCCGACTCGTTGGATTGGGCGTACCGGCTGCTGGGCGTGTCCCCGCAATGCACCGACGACGAAGTCAAAAAAGCGTGGCGCGCCAAGGCGAAAGAGTATCACCCCGACGTCCTGCGCGGCAAAGGCGTCGAAGATAGCGTCATCAAACTCGCCGAAATGGAGATGCGCCGGATCAACGACGCCTACGCCGCGATTAAAAAGGTGCGCGGATTCTGACGCCCGTTGCGGAAATTACCGCCCCCTGTACGGATTTGTACGGATGAGTACGGAGTGAGCGGGGATAGAACCGTCGTCCCCTCCCCGCACTTGTGGGTGTGTTCCACACCATATCCTCCGTACCTATCCGTACAAATCCGTACTTATCCGTTCGAGCATCGGTTTCATGTCGGTCGTCGGCATACGCGTCAGCGGGTACCTCCGAACAACAGTATTCAAAATTGCCAAACGGCTCCCGCGGAAACATATTTTTTGCATCCGCAATGTTCGAAAACTTGACAAAACCAAAATTTTATGCTATAATATAGGATTGTAGTGTTGTTTCGACACAGCCGCCCGCGGTGGCGGCGGCGGATTTTTTGAGATTTTCACAAGTGTCTTTTACTTAACAGTTCGAAAGAGAACAAAAAGGAGAAGCGAATATGGGAACCAAGTACACCTACAACAACGACACCACGACTTCGGGGGCCACCGTCAACAATCTGACCGGCTCGACCATCGCCTATTACGGGTATGTCGAAGACGATCCGTACCTGCGGGTGCTCAGCTGCACGGGCGCCGGGACGTTGAAGGACGTCGTCGTCGGTTCCGGCGGCAGTCTGGTCACCTTCCGCTGCAAGACTGTGGTCAGCAATCTCCTCGTCAGCGGAAACTCCGCCAACACCTCGATCTCGATGTCGAGCGGCGGCCCCACGATCAGCGGGCTCACGGTCCGGGGGCAAGGCGCAAAGATCACGCTCGGCGGCGTCAAGATCTACGACGTCGACATCAAACCGACCGGCCGGATCAACCTCTACAACACCTGGGCCGCGGCATTGATGTCCGGCGGCATCGTCCAGCGCGCCACGATCGGCTGGAGCCGGGGCTTGATAAATAATGTGGAATTGGGCAGCGGCGTCTATTTGAACGTCCAAGGCAGCGGCTACAATGCGTCCGGCGTGTGGCAAGACGGCGGAATGGTCACCAACTGCACGGTGAACAGCGGCGCGGTGGTCCGGCTGTGGCAGAACGGGGGCTCCGTGTCGGGCACGACCTTCAACAGCGCCAGTTTGTGGATGTACGGCCCGGACGAGACGCATCCGGAATCCAAACACATGGGGCGGGTGGACAACGTCATCTTCGAGAACCAGGCCGCGTTCTACAACGGCGGCTACTTCTCCGACGACAAGACCAATCGTTCCGGCGGCACGGCGACCAACATCACCCTCCGTGACAGTTCCGTCATGTACGCCCGCACCAGCGCCTGGGCCAGCCATCTCGTCCTCAGCGGTCAGTCCACCCGCCTCGTCGCGAGCGGCGGCGCAGTCATCAATGACGTCACGCTCAGCGAAAAGGCATACATGCACGTCAGCAGCGGCGCGGTGCTCTCCGGCGCCACGGTCGGTGAGAGTTGTTACATCAAAATCGGCGCGGGCGGCGGCACGGTCTCCTCGGGCGGCTGGGCGAACGACATCACCATCCAATCCGGCGGCACCCTCACGTTCGATGGCGGCACCTGGAAAAACAACTGGAACGATTGGTTTACCTACAATCAGTTCGCCAGCAACGTCACCATCCAGTCCGGCGGCACCGCCGCTCCGGTCAACTACGCCATGCTGATGGACGTCAATGCTGTAGCGGGCGCCAAGATCACGCGCCCCGCCAATCTCATCGGCTTCGGCGGCGAGAACACCAATATCGCCCAGGGGGTCTTCGCCGACGCTCCCGGCGCGAATTTCCAGGTCGTCGGCGGCACCGCCACCGGAATAGACCTCGCCACCAACGCCGCCGGTCGAAGCAACTTAATTATTTTCAGCGGGCTCACCGTTTCCGGCGCCACGGTCACCTCGGGCGGCAGTCTGTTCCTCTTCGACGGCGCCAAG
>CACZPY010000213.1 GCA_902783135.1 uncultured bacterium | reverse complement strand
GCCGCCTGCCGCGGCGGCGAACAAGGTGCGGAAATGACTGTCGCCGTGTCCCCGGCCGCGGACGGAGCCGTCCCGCCGGTCGTGGAGTTCAGCCACCTGTCGCTGCGCTACCGCAAGACCGTGGCGCTCGATGACGTTTCACTGGCGATCCCCGCCCGCAAACTGGTGGGGATGATCGGTCCGGACGGCGTGGGAAAATCCACCTTGCTGTCGCTCGTCACCGGTGCACATGCCATACAGAAGGGCACGCTCACCGTGCTCGGCGGCGACATGCGCGACCCGGCGCACCGCGAACGCATCTGCCCCAAAGTCGCATACATGCCGCAGGGGCTCGGCAAGAACCTCTACTTCACCTTGACGGTCGAGGAAAATCTGCAGTTCTTCGCCCGGCTCTTCGGACACAACGCCGCCGAGCGGCGGCGCCGGATCGACCGCCTGACCAAAAGCACCGGGCTGTATCCGTTTCTGAACCGTCCGGCGGGCAAACTTTCGGGCGGCATGAAGCAGAAACTCGGATTGTGCTGCTCGCTGATCCACGACCCCGATCTGCTGGTGCTCGACGAACCGACCACCGGCGTCGACCCGCTGGCGCGGCGGCAGTTCTGGGACCTCATCGACCAAATCAAGATCGAACAGCCCGATCTGAGCGTGATCGTCGCCACCGCCTACATGGACGAAGCCCAGCGCTTCGACTGGCTGATCGCCATGAACGACGGCAAGATCCTTGACACCGGCTCCCCGGAAGAGCTGCTGAAAAAGACCGGATGCGACAATCTGGACAGCGCATTCATCCGGCTGCTGCCGGAAAGCAAACGCGCCGGACACCACGAGCTCGTCGTGCCGCCGCTCGGGAAGGACGCCGACAACGACATCTCCATCGAAGCCGAAGGACTGACCAAGCAGTTCGGCGACTTCACCGCGGTCGATCACGTGAGTTTTCGCATCCGCCGCGGCGAGATCTTCGGATTCCTCGGCTCCAACGGCTGCGGCAAGACCACCACCATGCGGATGCTCACGGGATTGCTCCCCGCGACGAGCGGCGAAGCCAAACTCTTCGGCAAGCCCATCGACGGCGACAGCATGGAGATGCGGAAAAACCTCGGTTACATGACCCAGCTGTTTTCGCTCTACAACGAACTCACCGTCCGCCAGAACCTCGAACTATACGCCAAACTCTACGGCATCCCATCGCACGACGTGAACAAAAATGTCGAGGAGATGCTGAAACGCTTCGATCTGGTCGGCGTCTCCGACTCGCTGCCGACGGAGCTGCCGCTCGGCATCAAGCAGCGGTTGTCGCTCGCGGCGGCAGTGATCCACCATCCGAGCATCCTGATCCTCGACGAGCCGACGAGCGGCGTCGATCCGGTGGCGCGCGACAGCTTCTGGGAGCTCATCATCGAACTTTCGCGCCGCGACAAAGTCACGGTATTCATCACCACCCACTTCATGAACGAAGCCGAACGCTGCGACCGGATATCGCTGATGCACGCGGGCAAATCGCTCGCCTGCGACACGCCGCGCGGACTGGTCGAAAAACGCCATGCCTCCTCGCTCGAAGCGGCGTTCATCGGACTGTTGGAAGAGGCGGGCGACGGCGCGGAGGCCGCCGCGAGCCGGGCGGAATCCATCGTGGGCGAAAAAACTTCCGAAACCGAAGCGCCGGCGCCGCAGAGCAAGTGGTTCGACTTCCAACGCTTCTACACGAGTTTCTGGCGCGAGATGCTGGAACTGCGCCGCGACAAGATCCGCACCACGCTCGCGCTCTTCGGCGCGATGATCCTTTTGATCGCCATGGGCTACGGCCTGAACATGGACGTCGAAGACATCGACTACGCGGTGCTGGACAACGATCACAGCGTATTGAGCTCCGATTATCTTCTGGGCATCTCCGGTTCGCGCTATTTTCGCGAACACGAACCGGTGACCAGTTACGACGAGATCGACCGGCGGCTCAAGAACGGTGAACTCTCGATGGTGGTCGAGATACCGCCCGGGTTTTCGCGCGACGTGCAGCGCGGGATCCAACCGCAGGTGGCGTACTGGATCGATGCCAGCGAACCGACGAACGCCGAGACCACCAACGGTTACGTAAAGGGGCTGCATCTGTTGTGGCAGCGCAAATACGCCGCCAACGAACCGAACGGGACCAAACAGATCGATCTCTCGATCCAGAACCGCTACCGCTACAATCCGGACGTCAAGAGTCTGCCGGCGATGGTCCCGGCGGTGATCCCGATCCTGCTGATGATGATACCGGCGATCCTCGCCGCGCTGTCGGTCGTCCGCGAAAAGGAACTCGGCTCGATCATCAACCTCTACGTCACGCCCCTTCGGCGCTCGGAGTTCCTGCTCGGAAAACAGCTGCCCTATGTGCTGTTTTCGTTCGCGAGTTCGATCCTGCTGATCCTCATGGCGGTGTTTCTCTTCGACGTGCCGCTCAAAGGCAGTCTGCCGCTGCTGCTGATATCTTTCTTCGTCTACTGCATACTGTCGACCGGGATGGGTATGCTCTGCTCCTCGGTGACGCGCAGCCAGATCGCGGTTATTTTCCTTGCGATGATCGGTACGATCCTGCCGGCGGTGCAGTTGTGCGGACTCATCAACCCCGTATCCAACAATCTCGACGTGAGCGGCATCATCGGTCACATCTACCCCACGACCTATATGCTGCTCATCAGCCGGGGCGTGTTCAACAAGGGGTTGTATTTCTCCGAATTATACGGAGCGCTGATGGTCATGGTCGCGGAGATCGTCGTCATCTGCGGGATCGGCATTCTGCTGCAGAAGAAACAGGAATCCTGACGCGGGACGGTACATCATGAAACAGAAAATACGCAATATCATCCAACTCGGGATCAAGGAGCTGCGCGGTCTGTGGCGCGACCCGCTGCTGGTGGCGCTGATCATCTACTCTTTCACCATGAGCGTCTACGTCAGCGCGAAATCCACCCCCGACGCGATCAGCAACGCCGCGATCGCGATCGTGGACGAGGACGGCTCGCAACTCTCCAAGCGCGTCTCCGACGCGTTTCTGCCGCCGCTTTTCGCCCGGCCGCAGTATCTGAGGCTCGACGAAGTCGACGAAGCGATGGACAAGGGGCGCTACACCTTCATCGTGATCTTCCCGCCGAACTTTCAGGAAAAGGTGCTCGCCAACAACAATCCCGAGGTACAGGTCAACGTGGACGCCACGCGCATGAGCCAGGCGTTCACCGGCAACGGCTACATCCAGCAGATCATCGCCAAGGAGGTCAACAGTTTCGTCAATGAAACCACCGGGCGCAACACCACCGACACGGCGGAGATCCTGATCCGCAACCGCTTCAACCCCAACCTCATCAAAGCGTGGGAAGGTGCGATGAACGGGCTCGTCAACAACGTGACCATGATCGCGCTGATCCTGACCGGCGCGGCGCTGATCCGCGAACGCGAGCGCGGCACGCTCGAACACCTGCTGGTGATGCCGGTCACACCCTTTGAGATCATGGTCTCGAAAGTGTGGTCGATGTCGTTGGTGGTGCTGGTCGCCACCGGGCTGTCGCTCAACGTCGTGGTCCAGGCGGCGCTGGAGGTGCCGGTGGCGGGATCGTTCTGGCTCTTCATGACGGGGGTGGTATTCAACCTCTTCGCCGTGACTTCGCTGGGCATCTTCCTCGCCTGCTTCGCGCGGGACATGCCGCAGTTGGGCATACTGATGATCCTCGTGCTGCTGCCGATGCAGATGCTTTCCGGCGGTACGACTTCGCAGGACAACATGCCGGATCTGATCCGCTGGATAATGCAGCTGTCGCCGACGACGCACTTCGTCAATTTCAGCAAGGCGATACTCTTCCGGGGCGCCGGGTTAGACATCGTGTGGCCGATATTCCTGAAGATGATCCTCATCGGCACACTGTTCTTTTCCGTGGCGCTCAAGCGTTTCCGGCGGACGGTGGCGAGCTGATGCCGATCCCGGCGACATAGGCGCGGTGGAGCGCCTTGTCGCCGTAGGGGTCGGGAGCGCCTTCGCGCAGTTCGTCGCTGCCATACCCGGAGCGGATCTCCGACACCCGGACGACGAAATCTTCCGGCATCTCGAAAACCAGCCGCCACGTCCGAAACGCCAGCATCATCTTGCCGTCGTCGAGCACGCTCAACCGCTGACGGCGCGGATCGGCTTCGCGGAGCGCCAACTGCGTTTCCGCCACCTGAAACAGATCCGGCGCGCCCAATTCCTTCAGCATCTCCAACTGGCGCTGCGCCAACGGCGAAAACTCCAGGCGGCGGGGCTTGAAATCGATGCGGTCACGCCACGGCAGCGCCGCGCCGGGGTGGGCGTCAGCTTCTGCCACATAGGGTTTTATATCCAATATCGGAGTTCCGATCATCAGATCGTGGCCGGCGATGTGCAGCTTCAAACCATCGACCGCAAGCAGACGCACCGCCGACAGTCCGATCGGATTCGGACGGTGCGGCGACCGGGTGGCAAAGACCCCGATGCGGCGGTCGCCGAGCGGCGGCAGCACCTTCGGGCGCCAATTCGAGTTGCGGTCGAAGACATACACGACCCAGATGTATTCCGCGCCCTCCAAGTCGGCTGCTGCCGCCTCGAAGTTGTGCCCGGGGAAGAGTTCGATCACGCCGTGCTGTTCCGTCAAAGCCCCCTGACGCGGGGACTGCTGACGGTACTCCCCTCCCCCGGCGATCAGTCTGCCGATCGCCCGGAAGCGGAACTCCGGAACTTCACCGTCCATGCACCACCTCGAGCAGCGGTTGAAACTCCACGCCGGACGGTCCGGGCACAAGACGCAGGCGCCCGTCCTTCACGAGTTCGATCAGGAGTTGCCCGACCTGCGATTCGATCCCGCCGTACCACGGCAGGCGATCGACATGTTCCAGCGTGGAACCGAAGAGCAGGTAGTCGAAATCCCGGATGCTGCGCCACAACTCCTCCCGGGTTCGCGGCGGCGGGGTGAGGCGCGCTTCCTGAAACAGCGGAGTACCATGCTCACAATATCGCGGCACATACAGACTGCGGCGCTCAAAGAGCAGCAGCACCCGCGCCGGCTTCGGGGCGACCGCACCCAACAGTTTCAGGGTATTGAAATAAGCCGGGTCCTTGGTCGCGAGCGCAAGGAAACGCGCCGGATCCTGCTGCGCCAGCGGCAGCATCCGCCACGCCGTCCAATAATGGCGGAGCCGGGGATAACTCCCCGCGGTCGCGACGACGGCCAGCGCCAGCAACAACGCCAACACGCCCGATTTCCGCGCCTTCATCGGCGGCACCGACTCCGCCAGCATCAATGCGGACGTGAACAGCAGCGGATAGAGAAAACGGGTCTGCCGTGACGTCAGCGTCCAAAAAACATATCCCGCCGCCAACGCGGCCAGATACCACCACCGCTTCGGGGCGCGCCGGATGCAAACAAGGCACAACAGCATCAGGATCATGACCATGACCCCGAAGCCGCAGACCACGCCGTCGGAAAATCCGCTGTCGAAACAGACGAGCAGCCACCCGATCAATCCCCGCACCTTGCCGCCGCCGAAGTCGCCCAACGCCCGGAAGACGCGCTCCACGAGCACCGTCTTTCCCCCGCCGAACCACCCGGCGAAAAACGGATACACCGGATTTCCGAAGACCAACCACGGGCGGATGAAAAACGGCAACGCCATGACCGCAGCAGCAGGTATGAACCACTTCAAGTGCCGCCGTCGTTTCAAGGCGAGCACACCGATCATCAGCGCCGCGCCGCCGCCGGGGAGTTTCACGGCGACGCAGGCGCCGGCGAAGACTCCGGCAAGCACGGCATCCCGCCTTTCGTCGCCGGTTCCCGGATCCAGCGCCAAAAATCCGGCGAGAGCGAAAAGCGCGACGAAACCTTCGGCGTAAAAACTCTGATTGACAGTCAATGCAAGCGGCGACAGCATCACTCCTGCCGCCAGAACGCCGCCGAAAGTCGCCGATCCGCTGCGCCGCCGGGCTTCGACGAACAGTGTTCCGGCAAGGATCAGCGACAGCGCCCATACCATCAGACGCGGCAGCGCCAAACCGCCGATCCCGCGCGCCCACTGCATGAACAACTGCGGAGCGAGCGGATAGGCGGCATAGGGGTTGTCGATGCGCCGTACCGACTCCGCGAATCGCGCCCACAGCACCGTCTGGTACACCTGTTCGTCCCAAACGAACGGCGGCAGCAGCGCCGAAGCCAAAGAGGCGATCCCGACCGCCGCGAGCAGCAAAAGAAGCCGCCAGTGGCGACGATACGCCGACAGCGGGAGTTTCCAAACTCCGCGGGCGGCGGGGATCAGCAAAAGAGCCGCCAGCGGGAGCGCCGGCG
>CACZPY010000212.1 GCA_902783135.1 uncultured bacterium | reverse complement strand
CGTACCCAGTCGGCGTTGCTGGAGGCGATGCAGGAGCACCAGATCACCGCCGGACGCGAAACGCTGAAGCTTCCCGAACCCTTCACCGTGATCGCCACGCAGAACCCGATCGAACAGGAAGGGACCTATCCGCTGCCCGAGGCGGAACTCGACCGTTTCCTCGTCAAACTGGATCTCGCTTATCCCGAGGAGGCGGAGTACCGGAAGATCCTTGAACTCACCACCGGGACCGAAGAAGCGCGGGTGCGTCCGGTGTGTTCCGGAAGCGACGTGCTGGAAATGCGCCGCATCTGCCGCATGGTCTTCGCCGGGGAAAGCGCGCAGCGGCACGCGGTGAAACTCGTCATGGCGACCCAGCCGGGCTCGAAGTACGCGACCAAAGCCACGGCGGAAAATCTGCTGCGCGGGGCCGGTCCCCGGGCGGCGCAGGCGCTCGTGCTGATGGGCAAGGTATACGCACTCGTCGACGGCCGCGCCGCGGTGGGAGAGGCGGACATCGACCGCGCGGCGCTGCCGGTGCTCCGCCACCGCGTCGCGCTGTCGTTCGGATCCCGGATGAAAGGGGTCGGCGTCGACGGGGTGCTCGAAAACATCATGGCGGAGCTGCGGAACTGAAGCCATGGACGAGCCGCTGTTCCCGGAAGAACTTCTCGCCGCCATCATGAACGGCATGCCGCTGCCGCAGCGGGCGCGCGAAGCGCGCTTCTTCGGTCGCCACCGCTCCGGTCTGCCGGGAGAAAGTCCGGAGTTTCAGGACTTCCGCGCCTACCGTCCGGGGGACGATCTGCGCCGGGTGGATTGGAACGTCTACCGGAGAAGCGGCAAGCTGTTTCTGCGGCGCTTTCGCGCCCTGCCGGAAATGCGGCACCTCATCATCTTGGACAACAGCCGCTCGATGCAGTGCCGTCCCCGCCGTATCCGCTGTGCGTGGCGGCTCGCCGCATTGATCGGCGGCACGCTGCTCAACTCGGGCGATCCCCTGTCGTTGCGGATCGGCGGATTCAGCCGCTCCTTCTCTTCCGGCGGAACGGGCGCGGCGGAGCTCGTCGCCGCATTGAAGGAACTGTACGATGCCCAACCGGAAACGCCGCGCCTCGACCATCCGGAAAAGGAGGATTGTTACATCATCTCGGATTTCATGGACCCCGACGGTCTGGCGGCGGCGGAGAAAAAACTGGAACTTCTGCCCGGATTCACCCCGATCCGGGTCTACGAACGGCGCGAGATCTTTCCGGAACTTGCGACCGAGCTCCGGCTGGTCGATTCGGAGAGCCTCGCCGCCGTGGTCGTCCGCCCCGACCGGAAACTCCTGGAGCGTTACCGTGACAATCTGCGCCGCTTCGACGCCATGCTGAAGCGCGCGGCGACGCGTGCCGGAGCGCGGGTATGGGATTTCGACGCGGATTGGAACACGCGGAGATTGATCCGCCAAACGGCGGCGGAGCTGTTCCGCGGAGGGGACAAATGACCGCGCTGGGAGTATCGTGGCCTTGGATCGCAGCGGCCGGAGCCGTCGCCGGGGCGGCGCTGCTGGCGCTCGCCTTTCTGCGCCCCAAAAACCGGGAGCGCGTCGTCCCCTCGATCATGCTGTGGCTCGGCGATGCCGAAAGCGCCCGTCCCCGGGTGCTGTGGCGTAAAATTTCCCGTCCGCTGTCGCTGTTGGCGGCGGCGTTGGCGGTGTTTTTCATGTTGCTCTCGCTCGCGGAGCCGGTCTTCGAGCTTCCCGCCGCCGCGCCGCCGAAGCGCCACGTGGTGGTTGCGGCTTCCGGCGCGTTTGCGGAGGCGCGAAAGTTCGCCGCGCGGCTCGACCCGCTGCGCACCGCGCTTATCCGCGCCGAGGCGGGCGGCGAAGTGGTGAACGATCCCGGTGCTCCGATGCGGCTTTCTTCCGGCGGCGACGGTTCCGGGCAAGCCCCGGACTGGCATGAATTGACGAACTTGGCGCAAAAACTCGCCGGTCCCGACGGGATCGTCCACGTCTTTGCCGCGTCCGCGCCGCAGCTCCCGGAAAACGCGGTGTTCCACCGTGTCGGCGTCGAGGATGAGCATCCCGCCGCCGCACCGTTGACGGTCTTTCCCGCCGACGGTTCCGCCGAAAAGCGGGAATTGCTGTCGCGCCTTCCCGGAGCGGTTGTCGCTTCCGACATGGCGAGTGCCGACCTCGTCTGCGATGCATCCGGGGATCTGAACGAGCTGGAGAGGCGTCTTTACGCCTCCGAAACGTATATGGCGGCTTCCTCCGGACAGGAGGTCGAAACATCCTCCCTGCCGCCGGAAGCCCCGCGCCCTCGGGCGTGGCGGCTCGGCACGGCTTTCGCGGTGCTGGCGCTGATCGCCGCGGCGGCGGATTTTCTGTTGTGGCAAAGGGGAAAGATCGCATGAAAGACCTTCCGCTGCAATTCATCCATCCCGAGCTCCTGCTGCTGCTGATACCGGCGCTGGCGCTGCCGCGCTTGCGCTTGCGCTTGCGGAGAAGCGGAACGTGGTTCTTCGCGGCGGTGCTTGCGGCCGGAGTGGCGGCGCTCGCCGGACCGGTGCTGATCCGCCGCGCCGAACCGGAGACGCTGATACTGTACGACCTCGACCGCGGGAGTTCTCCCGACGCGGTGCTGAAAGAACACCCGGGAGCGCGGCTCGTGACCTTCCGCGGCGCACCGGACACCGCTCTTTCGGAGTCGGGGGCGCGCCTCCAAGACGGCGGCGGGACGATCCATCTATACGGCGGCGTCAACGATCCCGACGGCGCGGTCGAACGGACGGCTCAACTCCTGAACGAACGGAAGATACCGGTATACGTGCATCTTTTGCCGCGCCGTGCGCCCGACCGTCCGGAGTTCTGCCGCCTTGCTTCTCCGCCGGTCGTCGGGACGGGCGAGACGGTGGAGATCGAAGCCGAGGTGTTTTTCCCGGACGACCGCCCGGCGGAATGTGTCTTGAAAGACTCAGAAGGAGCGATAGTCGCGCGCTCAACTGCCCCCGCGAAACCGGGAGTGCGCCGCTTCGAAATGCGGCCGACGCCGAAACAAGCGGGCGAGTTCACCTATACGCTCACGGTCGCGAATTTGAGCGAAAACGTGCCGCTCCGCGTCGATCCCGCGTTCCGGGCGCTGGTATTCACCAAACGCGAGACGGAGGCGCGGGAGATCGCGGCGCTCTTCGCTCCCGCCGCAAGTACCGAAGTCTACGACGAGACGCAGGATATCCGAAAATATCCGCTCCTCGTCTTCGGAGCCGGAAGCGTCGACGGCATCGCCCCCGCGGTACTCGAAAGCGCCGCCCGAGCCGCCGAACACGGCGCGGGGGTGCTCTTCTTCGCGGAAAAAGCGCCGCCGTTCCGCCCCGACCGGGTGGTTCCGAAGTTCGCGCGGCTGCTGCCGCTCGCCTACCGCGCACCGACGATGGAGCGTCTTCCGGACGTCGCACTCGTCATCATCATCGACACCTCGGGCAGCATGAGCGGCGGAAGATTGGAACTCGCCCGCGAAGTCGCCCGGCTCGCGGCGGATAAACTGCGCGACAGCGACCAGTGCGGCATCCTCGAATTTCACGGCCGCCGCCGCTGGGCGGCTCCGCTCCAGAGCGCCGCCGACCGCCTCGAACTCCACCGCGCACTGAACCGGCTCAGCTCCGGCGGCGGTACGCTGATCCTGCCCGCGCTGCGCGAAGCGTACTACGCGCTTCGCAACACCGACGCGAGGTTGAAACATGTGCTCGTCATCACCGACGGCGGCGTGGAGCGCGGCGACTTCGAGGGGGTGATCCGCGAAATGGCGCGGCATGACATCACGGTCTCCACCGTCATGGTCGGCGCGGGCGACAGCGAATTCCTCGCCCGGCTGGCGCTGTGGGGCAACGGGCGCTTCTACCGCGCCGCCAACCGCTTCGCCGTGCCCGAACTCTCGTTCCGCCAATCGGGGAAAACAAGGATGCCGCCGTGGAAGGAGGGCGTTTTCGCGGTCGCCGCGAAGAAAAATACCGCGTTGACGGCGGAGCTGCGCTCGCCCATGAGCGTAGCGGGGGCGATGGAATCCGAAGCGCTTCCGGGGACGCGAGTTTTGCTGACGGCGGGCGAATTCCCGCTTCTGGCGCGCAAACCGGGCGTCGCGGTGCTGAACCTTGCCGCCGACGGGGAATGGGGCAAAGACATTCTGCGCACCCCGGAATTCCGGGCGATGCTCGGCGCGCTGGCGCGGAGTCTGCCCGACCCGGTCAAGCTGCGCCGTTACGATCTCCGCGATCATTCGCGCCGTCGCCGCCTTCACGTCGTGATCGACCGGGACGCGATGCCGGAGCGCCTCTACTTGCGGCTGACTTCGCCCGACGGCAAGGTGAGACGGTTCGTGCTAAAACCGGAATCGGACGGGGCGTGTCACTTCCGTCTCGCGGACGCCGCCGTCGGCATGCACAAGCTCGAAGTCGCGGACGATCCCGGTTTCGGCGATGCCGATGCCGTCCGCATCGTGTCGCGCCGCGCGCCGCTGTTGTTGACGCAAGACGAGGAACGGGCGGCAACTGAGCGCATAGACCGCCGGTCGCGGCGGCTCGCCCCGCCCGCCGCGCGGCGTAAGGAACTGCCGCTTCGCCCCGTCTTCGGCGGCTTCTTCATCGTGCTGCTTTTGGGGCAGCTGTTGTGGCGGCGGCTTCCCCGGAACGCCGCCTTGCTGCCGCTGATTTTTCTGACCCCGGCGATGCTGAACGCGGGCGGCTATGAGGAGTGTCTGTGCTGCGGACTTTGGGGAGACGGCGACCGCGTGGCGGCGCTGCAAAGGGCGGAGAAACTCGCCGCGACCCCTGACGACCTGAAGTTCGCCCGGATACTGCTGCTGGAAGAAGCGCGTCGGCAAAAACGGCTGCCGGAACTGCTGGCGCGCTTTCGCCGCGAAGTTTCCGTCGATCCGGATCTCTTGGAGCTGGTCGTCAACGAACTCGAAGACCGGGGAGAATTCTCCGAAGCGCTCCGGCTCTTGGAGCGACACGCCGACACGGCTTCTCCCGTCGTCGTCCGGCAGATGATCCGTCTGGCGCAGAAGCGCGGAAAAAAGGAGACGGAGGCGTTGCGGCTCAGAGTTCATGATCGGCTGCGGCACGAACCGGAGTCGGCGCGGTGGCTCGACGCGGCGCTGCATCTGGAACTGGCGATCGGGGGACGGAACGAAGCGGCAAAACTTTTCCGGCGGTCGGTCGGGCGCGCCTCGTCCAAGGAGTTCGTTTCCGCCGCGGCGGAGACGGCGGAAAACCTCATGCTCTACGAAGAAGCAGAATTCGCGCTGCGGCGTCTCGAATCGCTTTCTCCGGACGATCCGTGGTCGAGCCGCCTCCGTCTCGTGTCGCTTTTGCGCCGCCGCGGAGAAGCGGATCGGGCGGCAGCTCTGCTCCGCAAGTACGCCGCGACGACCGGGTTGCCGCCTCACATCGCGTTGACCGTCGCCGACCGCGCCGAACAACTCGGCGACGCGGAGACGGCGCTGAAGGTCTATTCCGAGTGCGCAAGCGGCGAAGCGCCGATCCGCCGCGCCATGCTGCTCGAAGGGTGTGGACGCGGCGACGAGGCCGCCTCCGCGTGGATGCGCCTGGCGCGGAGCTCCGACAACGATCTCAGGGCTTTACAGGCGGCGGATCGGCTGATCGCGCTGGAAAAGCGGCGGAACCGTCTCGGCGAGTTGTGCCGAAGCGTTGCCGCCATGCCGGAACGGCGGAGCGAAGCTCGTCTTCGGCACCTGTATCTGCGGGCGCTCGCGGCGGCGGGAAGGCGGGAGGACCTTTTTGCGGAATTGGATCGGATGCCGAATACGTGGAAGACGCGTCTCGATTTTCTCTTGGAGTCCAAACGCTGGGCCGACGCGATGCGG
This sequence comes from uncultured bacterium, assembly GCA_902783135.1. Lineage (GTDB taxonomy): Bacteria > Verrucomicrobiota > Lentisphaeria > Victivallales > Victivallaceae > UBA1784. The sequence continues at coordinate 4,270 of CACZPY010000212.1, read as the reverse complement.
GCGATCTCCATGCGGATCGCCGAACGACCGGAAGAGCGCGGAGCGCTGCTTCGCCAGCAGGCGGTGATCGCGATCGAATGCGGTGACGCCAAAGCCGCCGAAGCCGCGGTCTCCGAACTGCTGAAAGATCCGGTCGACCGTTTCGCCGCCGCCGCTTTTGCCGCCGAGGTGTATATGCGCGTCAAGCAGCCGGAACGCGCCGCCGAGCTGTATTCAGAGTGTCTGAAACTCGCCCCGGAACGTTACGAACTTCATCTGCTCCACGCCAACGCGCTCGCGGCGGCGGGACGCAGGGAAGAGGCGCTGGCGTTTTTCCGCGCGCAGCTCGCGGCGGACGCGCCGCCCGAAAAGTTCTGCGTGACGGTCGACGGACTGCTGAATCTGAACGCATCGTCCGAGGTGCTGAAGATCGCGCTGGCGCAAGTATTGAAGCGTATCGACAACGCTCCGGATCAGCTGCTTTACTACCGGCTCGCCGAGGATCTCGCGGACGAACTCGCCGATGCGGAACTGCGCCGCAAGCTCATGCTGATGCAGCTCGCCGTCGCCCCGGAACGCCGGGAAATGCTGCTTCGCGAGCTCTTCGAGGATGCGCGGCTCCGCAACGACCGGCTGGCGGCGGAGCACTTCGCGCGGCTGCTCGTCGCCTGGAACGGGGTCTATCCGCCGGAACTTCGCCGGGAACTCGGCCGCTCGCTCGCCGGGAGCGAGGAGGGTTTCGCCGCCGCGGAACGCAGCGCCCGCAGCGCCGACGACCACTCCGTTTCGACGCAAAACCGTTTCCTGTTCATCGACAACTGCCTCGACATGATGCGTCCAGTCGATGCCCTGCGGATCTGCCGCGAACTTGCGAACCTGACTCCGGACGACGAGGCGGTGCTGGCGAAATACGCGCTGGTACTGGAATTGTGCAACGACTTCCGCGCCGCCGGGGAACTTCGCGCGCGGCAGTTCGAGCTTCACGCGGCGCGGCGCGTCTCCGGGAACGGCAAGGTTTCTCCGCCGACGCCGGAGGAAAGGCGACTCGTCCGCGCCGTCGCCGCGCATCGGATGCTGGTCGGGGCTCCTCCGCTTTCGCCGGTAAAGAAGGACGCTCCGGGGCGGATGCTTCGATCGATGGCGCAGCGCCATGAAGACGCGCTCCGCCGTGCTCCCCGCAGCGGTCCCGCCGCGCGCGGCGGACGCGCCGCGACACCGCCGTCCCCCGAGGAGCTCGCCGCTTTCCTCGCCCGTCACAACGACGAAACGGGAGCCAAAAAACTCCTCGAACTATTCGATTCCACCCCGAAAAATCGCCGTGCCCCGCTTTTTTTCCGGGTGTTGAACGCACTTTACGTCCAGCCCGCACCGCCGGTGGAAAAGGCGCTGTTCCGGATCATGGAAGAACTCGACTTCCCGGACGGCGGAAGCTTCCGTACATCGCACCTCCCCATCGCCGCCGCAGTGAAAAAGCGTTGCGCCGCACTGGTGTTGAAGCGGCATCCGGAGTCGCTCAACGCCTTGGTATTGAGCGCCGAGGCGCACTGGCTCGCCGGGGAGACGCGCGTTGCGCGCCTTCTGGCGGAAGAGGCGTTCGACCGATTCATCCGGCTCGACGCACCGAAGTTGCCGGAGTTGCGGCATCTGCGCGAACTCTGCATGGTCTATGCCGCGTTTCCCGGCGAGGATGAACGCGCCGGAGCCGCCGTGCGCGACGCCGTGCTCGATTCTCTCCAGCGCGACCGGAAGCTCCTCGGCGACACGCCCGGACGCAGGCTGTTGTCGGCGATCCTTCTCGAAAACGCGGAACGTTGCGACGCGGCGTTCGAGCTGCTCGCCGATTCATGGCGCAGGGGAGAGCAGGATCTCTCCGCCTTCAAGATGTTGGAGGAACTCACGCTTCGGACGGGGCGTTTCCGCGAGTTTTCGGCGTTTCTGGAAGCTCACGCGCCCAAGGATCAGATGACCGAGGTCCTCTACCGGCGGCGGCTGATCCAGCTCCTGCGCGATACCGGGAGGCATGGAGAAGCGCTGATGCAGCTGACTGCCTTGCCCGAGGCGCTGCAGCGGCGCGAAAAATTGCAGCTGCTCTCCGTCGCGCCGGATCGCCGCTACGCATGGGAACTGCGGCGTTTCCTGCTCGAAGAGGCGCGCGACCAACGCTTCGGCGGGTACTTTTACAGCGACTTCGGGACGGGCGGCGCGCGCGAACGGGAACTTCGCCGCAAGCGCCTCGTACCGCCGTCCGAAACAGTGGAAACCGCCGCGACCGTGGAATATCTGCTGCTCGGCACGGCAGTCTCCGATCCGGCGTTTTCCGCGCTGTTGAGTTTGCGGCGGGAGATCGGCGGCAAACGGGTACTGAATTTTTCCGATGAAGCACTTGACACTCCGGGCGGGGTGGCGCTGCGGGCGGTGCTGGGCGAAAAACTCTCCGATTCGGATGTGGAAATGCTTCGCGCCCTCTGCCGCTCGAACGCCGTTCCCGAATCCGCCGCAGAACAGCTGCTTCCGTTTCTGCCCGAAACCGTCCGTCCGCGTGCGGCGGAAGAACTCGCCGCCCGGATGCTCGCCGGAAAGCTGACGGAGCGGGACCTCGAGCTTCTGGAGCGGATCATGCGTCAGTGCGACGTCCCCGGTCGTGTGCGCCTCGCCGAAAGAGCAAGGCATGCTTCCGGCTTCGGCGACGGATACAAGTTCCGGCTTCAGCTTCAAGCCATCCTGCGCCGCGCCGGAGTCGGCGCAGAACGGATCAAGTGTGACCGCTTCGCCCCGCCGGGAAGCGAGTGGGCGCTCGTCGCTTCGGCTCTGCCGCCGGAGCGGAGGATCGCGGACTTCTTCGCCGCGACCGGGAAAGCCCCCGAGTGGCGCAACGTGATCCCGCTTCTCGACGCCGACACGCGCCAAATTCTGCTCGGGGCGGTCGAAAAGGCGACAAACGACGCGGTGCGCCGCCGTTTCATCACCAACGCGGAGGCGGTGAAGAGCTTCTGCCGGCTCGCACTCGCCGATCCGGAGCGCAAAGCGCACTGGCTTGAACTCGCCGGTCGTTACGATACCGTCCCCGGCGAAGCGTCGCTGTGGCGTCTCGACGCGCTGGACGAAGAAGCAGGACGGCGGCTCTTCGAGCGTCTCCGCCGCGCCGGACGTCTGCCGCCCGCGCGAGAATCAAGTACCCCCAATAACCAACATAAGGAGTAAAAACATGAAAAACATCATCATCGCGATCGCCGCCTTCGTGTTCGCGTTCGCGGCGCAGGCGGCGGAGTCCCCGCTGGCGGCGGCGCTGAAGCAGGGCGACTTCGACACGGCGCTCAAGCTCTTCCCGGCGGAGATCGAAAAGCGCCCCGGCGACGCCAATCTCAAAAAAGCCTACGCCGCGCTGCGTACCACGATCCGGCGGCAGGAGCTCTTCGACCGCGAGGACGACCCGGAACTCTTGCAGAACCTCGGCAAACCGCTTCGCGCCTATTACTACCGCTTCGGACTGTACCGAAAGGCGGCGGCGGTCGACCGCAAGGTCTACGAAAAGGCTCCGACCCCGCAGAACGCGGTCGCCTACGCCGTGACTTTACTCAATTTGGATCAAAACGCCGACGCGGTGAAGATCTTCGACTCGCTGAAGTTGGAGGAGCTTCCCGCCGGGTCGCAGCTCTGCGCGGCGCTGGCGTATGCGAGGTCCGGAGAAACGAAAAAAGCGGACACCATCCTCGCCGGATTCCCGGTGGAAAAACTCAAGCCGGGATTGTTTCCGCTTGCCGCCCGGATCGTCGCCGTGCGCGGTGATGTGAAGACCGCCGCCATGCTCACGCGCCGGATTCTGGAAGGCGCTCCCGCGAAGCAGCACGCGATGTTGAAGAAACAGCTGTTCGCTTCGGCGGATTTCGCGAAGATCGCCGGCGAAGCTGAATTTCAGGCGGCGCTCAATACTGCATCCAAGTTGAGCGACGAGTGTGCGACGTGCCCCAACCGCGGCACGGGGAAATGCGACCACGCAAACGACCCGAACCACCAGTGCGACCACGATCATAAGCACTGATGCGACAGACCGCTCGGGCGGCCGGGAGCGATCCCGACCGCCTTGTGTGCCGTAACGGTTGAGAAGTATGGATTTTAGTTTCGGGGTGTTCCGTCGATTCCGATGATCTTGACTGCAAGCGGGATATTCTTTTTCGCCAGTTCCAGCGCCTTTTTGACGATCATGACCGTCCCCCCGCAGCATGGGACTTCCATACGCGCAATAGTAATGGATTTTATCTCGTGACGCTGGAAGATCTGCGAGAGTTTCTCG
>CACZPY010000211.1 GCA_902783135.1 uncultured bacterium | reverse complement strand
GTTGATGCAGTTCTTGATGTTCAGGCACCGCTCGCGGCGGCTGAAGTCGTAGGCGGTGAGCAGCATCTGGGCGACCTTGAAGCCGTGGCGTTCCGCCTCCTCGCCGTAGATGGACATGAGTTTGCACTGCCCGACCGCCGCCAGCGCCTGGGTCTGCGCCAGTTCCCGCGGGCGGGTCTTGAGCCCGACGCATTCCATGCCCATCCCCACCGCGCCGGAACTTACGAGCAGCACCTGCTTGCCCGCCTGACGCAGTTCGGCGATGCCCGCGACCAATGCGGCGATGCTGGCGCGGTCGATGAGCAGTCGGGTCCCGGCTTTGACGATGATCTTATCCGCCGCCCGGATCGCGGCGGCACGTGCGTTGAGCGGTTTCATCATTCTCCCAAGAGTTCGGTTACTTCCCGGCATATCAGTTTTTCGACCTCGTCGAAGTCGGCGGCGCGAAGCGTGGCTCCGGCTGCCATTTCATGGCCGCCGCCGCCGAATTTCCGCGCGAGCGGACCGACCGGATAGGCGCTGTCCTTGCTGCGGAGCGACAGTTTGAATTCTCCGGCGGCGTTGCGGAAGATCAGCGACGCGATCACCACTCCTTCCAGCGCCCGCAGATTGTCGATGATCCCTTCGTCCTCGGCGAGGGCGAAGGAGTGTTTCTTCAACAGTTCGTCGTCGATGTAGGCGTAGGCGAATTTGCCGTTGCAGGCGAGTTTCAGCCGGGTGTTGAAAAGATCCGCCTCGAAGGCGGCGCAGTTGAAGGTCTTGCTGAAAAAGACTTCGTTGGCGATGCGTTCCAGATCGGCGCCGCGGTCGAGCAGTGCGCCCGCGGTGCGGAGCGTGTCGCCCTTGGTGTTGCTGAAGCGGAAACACCCGGTATCGGTCATCATTCCCGCCAGCAGCGCGGTCGCGCATTCGCGGGGCATTTCCGCTTTGGCGTCGAGCAGCATGTTCGCCACGATTTCGCTGGCGCTGGAGCGTTCGACGCAGACGAAGTTCTTCGGCGCGTCGATGTTGTTGTAGGCGTGGTGGTCGATATTGATCGTACGGCGTCCGCGCAGATAGTCGATGTCGAGGGTATGGGGGATGTTCAGACGCTGGATGTTGGCGCAGTCCAGTATCGCCACCAGAGCGTATTCGTCCGCCTGTTCCCGCGTCACGGAACTCCGGGCGCCGGTGTAGAGCCGCAGATAGCGGTGCGGCATCCCGTCGGTGAGCAGCACGTCCGCCTTTTTCCCGAGCGAACGCAGATACGAACGCAGTCCGAAAGTCGAGCCGAGCGCGTCCCCGTCGGGGCGCAGATGGGTCGCGATCAGCACCGAATCGGCGCCGACGAGGTCGCGGAACATTTCTTCGATTGCGGCGTTGGCGCCCATTTACTTCGCTTCTCCGCTGCCGGCGTTGTCGCGTTCGCTTTCGGCGAGTATCGCCAGCACCCGGTCGCCCTGTTCCTGCCGGCGGTCTTCGCGGAAGGTCAGCACCGGTGTATGCTTGAAGCCGAGGCTGACGGCGAGTTTGTGCTGAAAATCCACGCGTTCCATCTCCAGTTCGGAGAAGAAGGCGCGACGCTGCGCCGGAGTGCCGCCGAAGATGCTGACGTAAACCGTCGCCTGACGCAGATCGACGGAGGCGTTCACCTGCGTCACCGACGCCAGCATCGAGGCGGGACGGCCGTGCATCGTCTCGATCAGCAGCGCAAGTTCCCGTTTCAACAGTTCGTTGACGCGGGTCAACCGGTCGACCTTGGGCATCTCAGAGCGTCGCTTTCTTGAGTTCCACCTCGTAGACTTCGATCTCGTCGCCTTCGACGAAGTCCACGAAATTGTCGAGTTTGATACCGCACTCCATGCCCGCCTTCATCTCGCGCACGTCGTCGCGGAAATGGCGCAGGCTCGCCACCGAACCGTTGTAGATGAGTTCGCCGCCGCGGCGCACCCGCGCCTTGGCGCCGATCTTGACCACACCGGATTCGACCTTGCATCCGCAGACCTTCTGCCCGTTGGAAAGTTCGAAGATCTGTAGTATGCGCGCCTCGCCGATATTCTTTTCGCGCTTTTCGGGGGCGAGTTTGCCGGCGAGGGCGTCGGTGATGTCCTCGATCAGTTCGTAGATGATGCTGTACAGCCGGATCTCGACGTTGCGCTTCTTCGCCAGATCGTTCACGCCGGGGTTGACCCGCACGTGGAAGCCGACCACGATCGAGTTGGTCGCCGCCGCCAGATCGATGTCGCTTTCGCTGATCGAACCGACCGCGTTGGCGATGACCTCCGCCTTGATCTTCTCGGATGGCAGCTGCTCCAGCGACTGGGCAATCGCCTCGCCGGAACCCTTGACGTCGGATTTGATGATGATGTTGAGCGTGTTGCGCTCCTGACTGTTGAGTTTGCTGAAAAGATCCTCCGCCGAGGATATGGCGTTGGCGGCGAGCAATTGACCGCGCTTGCTGTTCGCGCGTTCGGCGGCGGCGTTGCGCGCCTCCTTTTCGGACTCGGCGTACTCGAGGTGATCTCCGGCTTCGGGGATGCCCGACAGCCCGACCACTTTGACCGGGGTGCTCGGACCGGCGGATTTGACCCGCTCGCCCTTGTCGTTGAAGAGCATCCGGACCTTGCCGTAGAATTCGCCGCAGAGCACGATGTCGCCGACGCGCAAGGTGCCGTCCTGCACCAGCACGCTCGCGGTGGGCCCCAGCCCCTGTTCCAGCTGCGCTTCGAGCACCACCCCGGCGGGACGCGCCTTGGGATTGGCGCGCAGTTCCAGCATCTCCGCTTCCATGAGGATGCGTTCGAGCAGGTCGGGAAGTCCCGCTCCGGTCTTGGCGGAGACGCGCACCGTGCCGACCGTGCCGCCCCAGTCTTCGCTGGTGAGGTTGTTCTGCTGCATGTGGAGCAGCACCTTGTCCGGATCGGCGTCGGGCAGGTCGATCTTGTTGATGGCGACGATGATCGGCACCTTCGCCGCGAGCGCGTGATTCATCGCCTCGATCGTCTGGGGCTTGAATCCCTCGGCGGCGGAGACCACCAAAACCACGATGTCGGTGCAGTTGGCGCCGCGGGCGCGCATGTTGGTGAACGCCGCGTGTCCCGGGGTGTCGATGAAGGTGATAGACTTGCCGTTGAAGGTCACCGTCGACGCGCCGATGTGCTGGGTGATCGCGCCGGATTCGGTGGCGGTCACGTTGGTATGGCGCACCGCGTCCTGAAGCGAGGTCTTGCCGTGGTCGACGTGCCCCATGAAAGTCACCACCGGCGGACGTTCGCGCAGCTGCGACGGATCGACTTTTGCGGGTTCCGGTTTTTTGGCGGGGTCCGGTTTCTTCGCCGGGGCGCCGACGACCAGAGTGAAACCGTACTTCTGGCAGAGTTTCTTCGCGTTGGCTTCGCTGACCGCCTGATTGATGCCGGCGAGTTCGCCGAGTTTTATGAGATCGGTGATGAGTTCGTTCGGTTTCTTGCCGACCGCTTCCGCGAGGTCTTTGACGATGAGCGGCGGAGCGAGGTGGATCTCGCCGCCGGAGCCGGCGGTGGCGCCTTCATCTTCCCGCAGGGCGGCGCCGGACGACTTCTTCTTCGTCTTGCCGCCGCCGTTGCCGCCGTTCCCCTCCGAAAATCCCTTGCGCGGAGCGGTGCGCCCTTTGCGCGCTTCGCGTGCGTTGGGCAGCTCGGCGTCATGGGAGTCGTAGAGATCAGAAAAGTACGAATCCACCAATTCGATCATGTCGTCGGGGATCACGCTCTTTTCCGCGTTCGGTGTATCGACTCCCTGACCGTTGAGTTCACGGATTATCTCTTTGGACGACACGCCGTATTTCTTGGCGAAGTCGGTCACGGTAAATTTCTTGCCCACGTTGAAATCCTCCCGTCAGCGGATCACTTTTGCAGCGCCTCGAGCGCCTGTTCGATCTCGGCAGTGTCGATGCCGTCGATGGCGAGCAATGCGGAGCGGTCGGCGGCGCGGATGCCGTCGACGGTCACGAATCCGTTGTTGACCAGTTTGAAGGCGGTCTCTTCGCTGACGCCGATGTCCTTGGCGAGCTTGGCGGCGGCGGTCTTGAGCTGTTCGGCGATGGAGGGCGGAGCGATCCGTTCGGAACTCTCGTTCTTGAGCGTGATGTTCCAGCCGATGAGTTTCGCCGACAGCCGCACGTTCTGCGCCTTGCGGCCGAAAGCGATCTTGGACTGATCCTCGTTGACCGTCACCATGAGTTCGTGCTTGTCCTCGTCGATCTCGACGCTCTGCACCTTCGCCGGGAGCAGCGCGTTGGCGGCGTATTTCGCCAGATCGTCGTCGTATGGGACGATGTCGACGCGCTCGTTGCCGAGTTCGTCGGTGATGTTACGGACGCGCGTGCCGCGGATGCCGACGCACGCCCCGACGGGATCGATGCGCGGATCTTCGGAACGGACGGCGATCTTGGTGCGGCGCCCGGGTTCGCGGGCGATGCCCATGATCTTGACCACGCCGTCATGGATCTCGGCGACTTCGCGCTCGAAGAGTTTGATTACGAATTCCGGGGTCGCGCGGGAGACGATCAGGCTCGGTCCGGCGCTGTTGATGTCGACGTTGATCAGCAGCGCGTTGATGCGGTCGCCCGGCATGTACTGCTCCTCGTGGATCTTCTCCTTGGCGGGCATGATCCCCTCGGCCTTCTGGAAGTCGATTATGATGCTGCCGCCTTCGAAGCGGCGCACCGTGCCGTTGATGATCTGCCCCACTCGCTCGGCGAACTCCTCCTGGACGTTTTCCTTTTCCGCCTTGCGGAGCTGCTGGATGATGGTCTGGCGCGCGGTCTGGGCGGCGATCCGGCCGAAGTTGCCCGGCGTGACCTCCCAATCGACTTTGTCGCCGATCTTGACATTGGGGAAGCGCTCTTTGGCGCGGGTGATCAGCAGCTGGTCGCAGTTCGGATTGTCCGCCACCACTTCGAGCACCGCCCACGCCTGGATCTTGCCGGTGGGCGGATCGATCTTGACCTTGAGCTCGCTGGCGGGGTGGATGCTCTTGCGCGAGGCGGTGAGGATCGCGGTCTCCAGCGCCTTGATGAGGCTTTCGCGGCTGATGCCCCGTTCCTGCTCGATATATTCAAGTACCGTCAACAATTCGTTTGCCATGATATGGTCTCCTATTCCCGGTGCCGGATTGTTAGCGGTTTTCCGCGAAGCCGGCATCTTTACGCCGGAAAACCGAATGTCCCCAAAAAAACAAAAAAGCGGAAACAGGTCACGATCCCGCTCCGCAAACAATCACCCGAAGTTTCCGCCGCCGTCCGCGGACGGGCGAAAACCCCTTCACTGATCGCAATTGTCAACGCCAGCGATTCATAGAACTCCAAACCCGACGAGTCTCTTGGATCGATCGACTTGCCGCCGATTCCTTTCCTTACCATAATATATTGGAAATGCATGTAAAATTCAAGTCTTTCCCTATTTTTTTTGCATAAGCGGCAACTATTTTGCAGACATTTCTCCGCGCAGGGTGAAAAATCGTTTTTTTGGAGGTATATTATATTCAATACTGATTTGTTTTTTCGCGGCGGACCGGTGTCGGACGACCCTGTCCGGCGATCGATTTGGCGGAACTGAAACTCGTTATGGCGAACGCGGTCGAAATAGAACACGCCACCGTATTTCTCGGCGGGCACGAGATACTGCACGATCTGAGCTGGACGGTGGGAAGGGGGGAGCGCTGCTTCATCCTCGGAGCCAACGGCGCCGGCAAGACCACGCTGATCAAGATGCTGCTGGGCTATGCGTGGCCGCTCTACGGCGCCCGCGTGGCGGTGCTGGGGAACCGCTTCGGGGAAACCAATTTGGTCGAACTGCGCAAGCGCATCGCGTGGGTAAGCCCGTTCATGCACCAGTTGACGGGGACCGAGTGGACCGGGATGGAGATGGTGCTTTCCGGCATCGACGGCACGTTGGGGCTGTTCCGCAAGCCGCTCCCCGAGGAGGTAGAGCGGGCGCTGGCGTTCATGCGGCGTTTCCGGTGCGAGAAACTGGCGGATCAGTCGATCTTCACGATGTCCAGCGGCGAGCAGATGAAGATCATGATCACCCGGGCGCTGCTGACCCAGCCGGATCTGCTGATCCTCGACGAGCCGAGCGTGTTTCTTGACTTGCCGGGGCGGGAGTTCCTGCTCGGCGAGATCGCCGCGGTGGCGCGGGAACTCGAGGAGCTGACGATCATCTTCGTCACCCAGCGCACCGAGGACATCCTGCCGCTTTTCGGTCACGGAATGATCATGAGATCCGGACGCATCATGTGCCGCGGCGAGCGGATCGACGTCCTGAACGAAAAGAATTTGTGCGAGGCCTTCGGTATGCCGGTGCGGATCGTGCGCAACCATTCGGGACGGGTGTGGGCGGTATTGGACGATTGAAACTTTTTTGTTTTTGGAACAATAAAAATAAAAGGAGTTGTCGTAAGTGGAAAGTCAGGCGGTTTTGATCGGAAAACGGATGCGGGAGATCCGCACGGTGCTCGCCATCACTCCGGCGGAAATGGCGCGGGTCACCGGCGTATCCGAAGCGGAGTATCTGAAACACGAATCCGGAGAAATCGACAGTTCGTTCAGTTTCCTCTACCACTGCGCCGAGCGCTTCAAGGTCGACATCAGCGCGCTGGCGGACGGAGAGAGTCCGAAGCTGTCGTTCTACACGCTGACTCGCGGCAACCGGGGTATGCCGATCCGCCGCCGCCGCGACCTCGAGTATCTGCATCTGGCGTCGCGCCTCAAGAACCGGCAGGTGGAACCGCTCTTCGTCACGGCGCCGTGGAAGGGCGACGATCAGCCGATCGCTTTGTCCACCCATACCGGGCAGGAATTCGACTACGTGCTGTCCGGCGACCTCAAGGTGCAGCTGGACGACAAGATCGAGATCATGCACCCCGGCGACAGCATCCTCTACGATTCCGGACATCCGCACGGCATGATCGCCGTAGGCGGCAAGCCCTGCGAATTTCTGGCGCTCGTCATCCGCGGCGAGGGCGAGCCCCCGGTCGTGTTCGAGCCGGAAAAGGCGGCGAACAGCGCCGCCAGCCCCGTCAGCCCCGAAGAGTCACAAAAGCTCATCTACCATCGCTTCGTCGACGAGGTGCTGGACGAAAACGGCAACCTCAAGAGCATCTCGTACCACTGGCCGGACAACTTCAACTACGCCTACGACGTGATCGACGAACTGGAGAAGAAGTCCCCCGATCAGCGCGCGATGCTGTGGGTGTCCAAGCACCATGAAAAACACGTATTCACCTTCCATGACGTCGCCGAGAACTCACGCCGCGTCGCCAACTATCTGACGCTGCTGGGCGTCAAGCGCGGCGACCGCGTGATGCTGGTGCTGAAGCGCCACTACCAGTACTGGTTCACCCTGCTGGCGCTGCACCGGATCGGCGCCGTCGCGCTGCCGGTGACGAACCAGTTGCAGGCGAAGGATTTCGAGTACCGCTTCAAGGCGGTGGGCGTCTCCGCGGTGGTCGCCACCGCCGACGACGGCGTGCCCGATCACATCGACGCCGCCGTGCCGGGAACGGACGTCCGTACCAAGATCATCGTGAACGGCACCCGCGAGGGGTGGCACGATTTCAATTCGGAATACGTGCGCTGCGGTACCGACTTCCCGCGCAACCCGGAACAGAAGGCGACCGATGCGATGCTGATGTATTTCAGCAGCGGCACGACCGGATATCCGAAGGCGGTGCTCCACACCTACACCTATCCCTTGGGGCACATCACGACCGCCCGCTGGTGGCAGAACGTCCGCCCGGGCGGACTGCACTGGACCATCTCCGACACCGGCTGGGCCAAGGCGGCGTGGGGCAAGATCTACGGCCAGTGGCTCTGCGAGACGGGGCTGATGGTCTACGACTTCGACCGCTTCCATGCGGATGACATCCTCGGGTTGTTCAAGGAGTGCAACATCACGACCTTCTGCGCTCCGCCGACGATGTACCGTTTCTTCATCAAGGAGGATCTGTCGCGCTTCGATCTCTCCGGGCTGCAGTACGCCTGTATAGCCGGCGAGGCGCTGAATCCCGAGGTCTTCCAGCAGTTCTACAAGGCGACCGGGCTGAAGCTGATGGAGGGCTTCGGTCAGACCGAAAGCTCGGTCATCCTCGCCAATTTCACGGGCATGACGCCCAAGCCGGGATCGATGGGGCGTCCGTCGCCGCAGTACCCGGTGGAACTCATCGACCGCGACGGCAATCCGGTCGGCACCGGCGAAGTGGGCGAGATCGTGATCCGCACCGAGCCGATGAAGATCTGCGGCCTCGTCAAGGAGTATTACAACAACCCCGAGGCGACCGCCGAAGTATGGCGCGACGGAGTCTATCACACCGGCGACACGGCGTGGCGCGACGAGGACGGCTATTACTGGTACGTCGGCCGCACCGACGACCTGATCAAGTCCTCCGGCTACCGGATCGGTCCGTTCGAGATCGAGAGCGTGCTGATGGAGCTGCCGTACGTGCTGGAGTGCGCGGTGGTCGGCGTGCCCGATCCCACGCGCGGGCAGGTGGTCAAGGCGTTCATCGTGCTCACCAAGGACAAGACCGGTTCGGAGGAACTCGTCAAGGAGATCCAGGAGTACGTGAAGCACAAGACGGCTCCGTACAAGTACCCGCGCCAGGTGGAGTTCATCAAGGAGATGCCGAAGACGGTGAGCGGCAAGATCCGCCGGAGCGCGCTCCGGGGCGAATCGAAGTAACGTTTTCCTAAAGTCTTTGGCGGCGGCGCGCCGGATACCGGCGTTCCGCCGATTTTTTTGTCCAAAAAAATCCGGGGAAGCGATGACATCGCTTCCCCGGCTCGGGCGAACGTATTTTACGCGAGCTTCGCGAGTTTGTAACAGTCAAGACTCTTGTCCGCGGTCTCGATCTTGAGATACTTCACGGCGTCGTCCAGCGCGGCGACGGTGAAGTTGTCGGTCGTGCCGTTGCCGGCAGCAAGCGTCAGCGCCGACACGTTTTTCCTGACGGAGCCGTTCGCCATCGTGAGTTCCGACACCTTGACCGCCTTTTTGTTCTGGTCGTAGAACGAGACCTGCGCCTTGCCCTTTTCCATGTCGATCATCAGCTTGGCGACGTCGCCGACGTTGTAGTAATCGACGCTGTCCGCCTTGGCTTCGAGCGCGCCCAAAACCGTGCCTTTTAGCACGGTGGCGCCGCTCCAGTTGTTGTTGGCGGTATCCACATAGTTCGCCACCTTGACGCTCGCTACCTTGGAGGCGTTGCCCGCCGCGTCGACGCCGCGGAAGTAGTACGTCCCGTTCGCCTTGACCGCAAGCGCCTTCGAGTAGGTCTTCCACGTCTTGTTGTCGGTCGAGTACTGCTTCTTGGCGCTGTCGGTCGAGAACGTCGCCGTGACGGTGATGCTCTTGTTCGTCGCCTTGGTCGTGCTGACTTTGACCGTCGGGGTCTTGGGCGCCGTCTTGTCGATGTTGGTGACCTTGATGCTTGCGACCTTCGAGACGTTGCCCGCCGCGTCGATGCCCCGGAAGTAGTACGTCGCATTCTTGCCGACCGAGAGCGCACTGGAGTAGGTCTTCCAGCTCTTCTTGTCGGTCGAGTACTGTTTGGTCTTGCTGTCGCCGCTGAACGTCGCCGTGAGCGTGACGTTCTTGTTCGTCGCCTTGGTGGTGTTCGCCTTGACCGTCGGG